>NZ_JBEAII010000031.1:0-85222 GCF_040064515.1 Klebsiella sp. CN_Kp104
TGATCATGGCGAAGCTGATGAACGTGTTCAGTAAACACAAGATCAACCCGCTGATAGGTTCCGCCGGGGTGTCGGCGGTGCCGATGGCAGCAAGGGTGTCCAACAAGGTGGGTCTGGAAGCGGACGGGCAGAACTTCCTGCTGATGCACGCGATGGGCCCGAACGTGGCCGGGGTGATCGGCTCGGCGATCGCCGCCGGGGTGATGCTCAAGTACGTGCTGGCGATGTAAGCCGGCATCCTTCCCGGGTTGCGGCTGGCGCCCAACCCGGGCAACCACACCAGCGCCCGACTCAATGGCTTTTGATCGGGCGTTTTTCTGAAATTATTGGATCTGTGTGCCATCTGGTAGCACGCAGGCCGCCAAACGAGGAAACTAACTATTTAATGTCTATCGGCCCTATGTCTACCCGCAAAATCACCCACTGGTTTGCAAGGCGATCCTTTCAAAACCGCATCTTCCTGCTGATCTTATTTACCTCGACCGTCGTCATGTTGGCCATGTCCTGGTATCTGACAGACATTACAGAGGAACGTCTTCATTACCAGGTCGGACAACGGGCGCTGATTCAGGCGATGCAAATTTCGGCGATGCCGGAGCTGGTGGAAGCGGTCCAGAAACGCGATCTCGCGAGAATCAAAGAACTTATCGACCCCATGCGTTCATTCTCTGACGCCACCTACATTACCGTTGGCGATGCGCAAGGCCGACGTCTGTACCACGTTAACCCTGATGAAATCGGCAAATCGATGGAGGGGGGCGATAGCGATGAGGCGCTGTATAACGCCAAAAGCTACGTCTCTGTGCGCAAAGGTTCATTAGGATCATCGTTACGGGGTAAATCGCCGATTCAGGACGCCAGCGGGAAAGTCATCGGCATCGTGTCGGTCGGCTATACCATCGAACAGTTAGAGAACTGGCTCAGCCTGCAGATAAGTTCGCTACTGATCCCGATGGCGATTATCCTGCTATTACTGCTGTATTGCGCCCGCCGCTTCTCGTTGCATATCAAAAAGCAGATGCTCAATATGGAGCCCCAGCAGCTATCGCAACTGCTCATCCAGCAAAGCGTGCTCTTTGAATCGGTGTTTGAAGGGCTTATCGCCATAGACTCAAACTATAAAATAACCGCGATAAATCAGACCGCCCGCCGTCTGCTTAATCTGAGCCAGCCAGAGCCGACGCTAATCGGCAAAGGGATCAGCAGCGTTATTTCGCAAGAGGCCTTCTTCTACGATGCGCCTCACGAGAATAAGAAAGACGCGATCGTCACTTTTAATCAGATCAAAGTGATCGCCAGCCGTATGGCGGTGATCTTAAATAATGCGCCCCAGGGATGGGTAATTAGTTTTCGCAGCAAAGATGATATCAATACCCTCAGCCTGCAGCTCAGCCAGGTGCAGCAGTACGCCGATAACCTGCGCGCCGTACAGCATGAACACCGTAATTTGATCTCGACTATCGCCGGACTGCTGTTTCTCAAACGCTACGATCACGCATTGGATCTGATTCAGCAACAGTCAGAAAGCCACCAGAAGGTGCTCGATTTTATTGCGCGTAATTTCCAGGATAATCACCTTGCCGGGTTACTGATCGGTAAATATTACCGGGCCAAAGAGCTCGGCCTTGAACTGGTGTTCGACCCATCCTGTTTCGTCGATAAACTTCCCGGCGCGCTTTCGCACAGCGAATGGATCTCGATCGTGGGGAATCTTCTCGACAACGCCTACAATGCCACTTTGCGCCAGCCGCTGGGATCGAAACAGATCGAATGTTTGATTAACAGCGATGGTCATGAACTGATTGTCGAGATCGCCGATCAGGGTTGCGGCATTGACGAGGCGCTACGCGATCGGATCTTCGAACGCGGCGTCACCAGCAGCGCTAGCGGCGATCACGGTATTGGGCTCTGGCTGGTACGCAGTTACGTAGATCAAGCAGGCGGCAGTATCGTCGTCGAAAATAATATTCCTTTTGGCACCATCTTTACTCTTTATATCCCCCTGACCCGAGATGAACATCATGGATAGCATCACTACTCTTATCGTTGAAGACGAACCTATGCTGGCGGAAATCCTGGTGGATACCATCAAACAGTTCCCCCAGTTCAACGTTATCGGCATTGCGGATAAACTGGAAAGCGCAAAAAAAATGCTGCGTCTCTACCAGCCGCAGCTGATCCTGTTAGATAACTTTCTCCCTGATGGCAAGGGATTGGATCTGATTCGCCACGCCGTCAGCACCAACTACAAAGGGCGAATCATTTTTATTACCGCTGATAATCATATGGATACCATCAGCGAAGCCCTGCGTCTGGGGGTATTTGATTACCTGATTAAGCCGGTGCACTATCAACGTCTACAACACACCCTGGAGCGCTTCGCCCGCTACCGCAGTTCACTGCGATCAAGCGAACAGGCCAGCCAGACCCACGTCGACGCCCTGTTTAATATTCAGGCCCGCGAGCAAACAGAGCCCGCTGAAGCGCCGCTACGCGGGATCGATGAAAGTACCTTTCATCGTGTGCTGCAGTTGTTCTCTGACCCGAAAGTAGTGCATACCGCTGACTCTCTGGCTCGCATCCTCGGCAGCAGTAAAACCACCGCCCGTCGCTATCTGGAACAAGGCGTCAAAAACGATTTTCTGGAAGCGGAAATCAGTTATGGCAAAGTCGGCAGGCCGGAGCGTATTTATCGCGGTAAGCATCCCTATCCGGAGCATGCCTGAAACACTTACTCGAGGTTATAGCTGACGATCATCTGCCCCTTTTTCATTTTCAGCTGGCTGATAACAATATTCCCCAGCGCCGCCAGACTGGCGACATGGGTACCGCCGCAGGGATAAGCCGGTAGCTCGCCGAATCCCACGGCGCGCAAGCCATTAGCGAAGGTGATGCGGCGCGGTAAATCCTGTCGTTGCCACGCGCTCACCTGTGTCAGCAGTGCGCTGGCTTCCGGTAATACGGCGCCAGCGCGGGCAGCAAACGTAATCCGCCCCTCTCCAGGCCAGTGATGCGCCTTCACCGGTCGCCAGCCTAACTGCTCGCCTGCCAGTCCCAGCAAATGACCGGCTGAGTGCAGACGGGCATGTAGCTGCCGCGCAGAGGCATCAATTCGTATCTTCACCTCGCCCAGCGGCAGCGGCTGCTCAACGATATGCAGTACGCTATCGCCGCGCGTAGCGACCGTCATTACGACCTGCTCGTCGATCCAGCCGCTATCCGACGGCTGGCCGCCGCCCTGTGGATGAAACAGCGTACGATCAAGTTCAATAGCGTAACGGCCATCGGCTTCGGCGCGACAGCCGATAATCTGTGCGCGCCCTTCGGTGGCGTCGCTGGCGTAATAAACACGTTCAGTCATGGTTGTTCTCCTCTCTGTCAGCACAGTATATTGATAATATTGACAGCGATAATCTCCTCTACAACCAATGCACTTTTGCTCCAAGGGCACAAATGAATTTGAACCTTCTACCTGACCTCGCCCTCTTTGTACAAATTGTCGAGCAAGGCAGCTTTTCCGCCGTCGCCCGCCAGAACGGCCTTACCCCCTCCGCCGTGAGCCGCAGCGTCTCGCGGCTGGAGCAGGAGATGAGCTGCAAGCTGCTGCACCGAACCACCCGCAAACTACGGCTGAGCGATGCCGGGAAAGTGGTGTATGAACCTGCGCTTGAAATGCTGGAAGCAGCGCGACAGGCCATGGACTCCGCCGGGAGTACCCAAACGGTGGCTCAGGGCAAACTGACCCTGAGCGTGCCGAAGGCCGTCGGACGCTTTGTCATCCATCCGCTAATGATGAGCTTTTTCAACCAATATCCGCAGGTAGACGTCTGCTTACGGTTGGAAGACCGCGACCTTGATTTTATCGATGACGGCATTGATCTGGCGCTACGCATCACCCATAGCCCCTCCCCTGGCCTGCATGGCAAACCACTGATGCCGATCGCGCATCTCATCTGCGCCACTAAGGAGTATTTACAGCGCCACGGTACGCCGCATACCCCGCAGGATCTGCGCGCGCATAGCTGCATCAGCCTTGGCGAAACGCCCGCCGACGCGCGGTGGAAATTTCGTCGCGAAGGCAAAAGCGAAACGGTGCAGACGCATGGGCGCTACGCCGCTAACCACACCGCCGTGCGTCTCGATGCCGTTAAGCAACATCTGGGTATCGGTAGTCTGCCGCTGTTTACCGCTCGCGAAGCGCTGGCAAAGGGTGAAATTGTGCAAGTGCTGCCGGAATGGGAATTTATCAGCAGCTATTCCGGCAATCTGTGGTTGTTATGGGCAGGCCATAAGCATATGCCCGCCAGGATGCGGGCAATGATTGATTTTCTTAGCGAGAAGGTGCCGGCGCTGAACGCAGGCAACACATTGCCAGCGATAAAATAAAAAACCACGGGAAAATGAACCCCGGTAAGAACCAAAGACCGGATCGGCCAATGTCATGCATTCGACGGAAACCTACCGCCAGCATCGGAATAGTCATTGGCAACAGCAGCACAATATCCACTGGAACGACAAACAGGATAAACATCCCGTAATCATCGTTGTATGACATCGCCAGATACCACAGCAGCAGCGGCGCTGACAATATCAGTAAATTGAAGATCAAAAATGCCCAGAACTCCAGTCGACCAGCGCGACCGGTAAAATTAAAGGCCTCTTTCCAGCCGTTCAGATATGCCTGTCCATAGGTCATGATTTTTCTCTCCCTGAGCATGACGTTAATTATGGTGGATCGGTGTAATAGCTACCTTATCAGGTACAACTGACCTGAGGGTAGATAATCCACTATGAATAATAAATGAACTGGCGCAAGAAATGGATTTATAAACCTGAAAAAAATAAGGCTGGCAGCGACACCGCTGCCAGCATGGGTTGAAATCAATTAATGACTACTGGTTAATTGATTTTTATTATAATTAATAAGGCCACCGGCTTTGATAATATCTTGTTCTGATGAAGTTAATTTCTCCATATACAGCGTTATCTGCTGCACCGGGCGATGGTCGCTAACGACAAAAGCGGTGATATCACTTAACTCGCCCTTCAGCGCGCTTTTTATTGCCGGGATATAGATAAAATCGCCGACCTCGAAATCAGGCGCCTCTTTCATCTGCAGCGGCAGCATTCCCCAGTTAATCACATTGGAACGATAGCGCTTGGTCGCGTACTCCTGACAAATATTTGCCAACCCGCCAAGTACTCGCTGGCAGCTGGCAGCCTGCTCTCGCGCCGAGCCATCACCGGGTTTCACCGCATAGATCATGCTACCGATCTCCGTCTGCGCCGCGGTAATATTTTCCTGACCCGGCAGCAGCCGTATCTGGGAAAATATATTTTCCAGCTGTGGATTTAAACGGCAAAGATCTTCACCTTTGACGCGTTGTTGCTCGATGGCGGCAATTTTTTTAGCCCGCTCCACATACTGCGGATCGCGTCGGGAAAGGGTAAATTCCGCCAGGCCTAATGGGTTTGAACGAAACGATGATGTTTCACCTGATGGTATCAGTTCGTCGGTAGTGGTCACCGGATCCATTATTTTTGAAGTAACGGCTAACAGAATATTATCCGTTAACGCATTCATTTCCGGCCAGTCTTTGATATTTGGGCCATAGATCAGCGGTTGCTGCGTAACACCTTTAACGAATCCCTGATAAACCCGGCTTTTATAGGGGGAAACATCAAATTCATATTCCTGAGCTTCGTGCCAACAATCAAGCTCCGCCGCCGAGGTTAACAATCCCCCGTTAGCGGCCGTCGCGGCAATTGAACGCGCATCCATCAGCGCCACCGCTGACATTTGCCCATTTCCAGGCTTGGAACCTTCACGGTTCGGAAAGTTACGCGTCGTATGACGGATGCTCAAGCCGTTATGCATCGGGGTATCGCCGGCGCCAAAGCAAGGACCGCAGAATGCGGTACGAATAATGGCGCCCGCGCTCATTAAATCATTGATCATCCCCCTTTTCGTTAACGCCATCAGCACCGGCTGAGAGGAGGGATATACAGAAAGCGAGAAAATATTGTCGCCACAGGAATGATGCCTCAGGGCATTAGCCGCCTGCGCCACGTTGACATAGTTTCCTCCCGCGCAACCAGCAATAATCCCCTGCTGAACGCGTAATTTGCCATTCTCTATTTTGTCCAACAGAGATAGCTTCGCGCGCCCAAGCGAGATTTTCTCAGATTCAATTTCAACTTCGCGTAAAATATCCGGCAAATTCTGATTAAGCGTATCAATTTCATAGACATTGGCAGGATGAAACGGTAGCGCGATCATCGGCTTGATAGTGCTTAAATCGATCTCAATGCAGCCATCGTAGTAAGCCATCTCTTTGGCTGACAGCGCCCGATAGTCTTTCTCTCTACCATGAAGCCGCAAAAAGTTTTTCGTCTCTTCATCGGTCTGCCAGATGGAGGATAAGCAGGTGGTCTCAGTAGTCATGACGTCAATACTGTTTCTATAGTCGGTCGACATACTGGCCACGCCGGGGCCGACGAACTCCATCACTTTGTTCTTCACATAACCGTTTTTGAATACCGCGCCAATTACTGCCAGCGCTATATCCTGAGGGCCAACGCCAGCGGCAGGTTTGCCGGTTAAATACACCGCGACGACCTCGGGATAATCAATATCCCAGGTGTTTCCCAGTAGTTGTTTAACTAGCTCACCGCCGCCTTCACCGACGGCCATCGTCCCCAGCGCGCCATAACGCGTATGGCTATCCGAGCCCAGTATCATTTGGCCACCGCCGGCCATCATCTCGCGCATGTATTGGTGAATAACGGAAATATGCGGCGGTACATAAATGCCGCCATATTTCTGTGCTGATGTGAGACCAAAAATATGATCATCGCTGTTAATGGTACCGCCCACTGCACAAAGTGAATTGTGGCAATTGGTTAAAACATACGGCAAGGGAAAGCGCGTCATTCCAGAGGCCTTGGCCGTCTGGATGATGCCCACGAAGGTGATATCATGGGAAGCCATGGAATCAAACTTTATTTTTAATTTCTGTTCATCGCCAGAAATATTATGTGCTGACAGTATTGACCAGGCGATGGTTCCCTTCCGCGCAATATCTTTAGCGACAGGATTTGCGCACTCCTCTTCCGGAATAATCCCATACTGATGGGATAAATATACCCCACGATCGTGTAATTTGATCATGACTAGCATCCTTTAAGATAGATTAAACAATAACGGTGTTCTTTTATTCGTGACTCTACGAATAAAAAGGAAAGAATATCGGCAGCAAAATAAAACTGACAATTACTGAGATGACAATCAGAGGTAATCCGACTCTGACATAATCCATAAAGCGATATCCTCCCGCGGAAAAAATCATCATATTCGCCGGCGTCCCGACCGGCGTCGCATAGGCACATGAACAGCCAATGACAATAGCCATCAACACCGCTCGCGGATCAGCGCCCATTGAATTTGCAATAGACAGGCCAATGGGAATAAGCAAGGCCGCCGTTGCGGTATTCGACATAAAATTGGTTAATACGCAGGAAATAATCAAAACGGCACTTAACAATAAGAACGGTGAAGCCTGTTGACCAAGCAGATCGATAATTGAGCGGGCCATGATTGCACCAGCGCCAGTGGTTTCGAGTGCTTTCGCTAAAGCTAATGTGCCGCCAAAAAGGAAAATCGTCTGCGAGTCAATTGACTGGTACGCTTGTTTTTCAGTAATCACGCGTGTAATAACCAAGAATAAAGCGCCAATTGAACCGATAATCGCAATCGGCAAACCAATGACGTTCTCAAAAATCATCCCCAGTACGGTAAATACCAACACTAAAACAGCAATTACTTGCTTATATTTTGGACAGCCAACGTTCCTGCTCTTTTCTGATTTCCCCGCAGTACTCACAGATTGCGCTGGCAACAGTTTATAACCGATGGTCAAAAAGTAGATGATCCCGCAAAGCAGCATGGGGATACCCAGTTTGGCATACTCGAAAAAACCGAAGCGCTGCCCGACTTGCTCCAGAGCTGACTGGGCGATCAGATTACCCGGCGAGCCAATAAGCGATAAGTTTCCGCCCAACGCTGAAGCAAACGCTAATGGCATCAACAAACGGGATTGCGCATAGCCGGACTTAACCGCGGCACCAATGACCACCGGAATCAGAACCGCAGCTGTTCCCGTATTAGACAGAAAACCAGAGAGTATTCCGCAGACCAACATAATAATAACGATGAGCTGCTTCTCTGTGCGAGCGTAACGGGTAACGATTCCGCCAATTTTATCCGTCACTCCTGTCTCAAATAAGGCGCCGCCAACCACGAACATTGCCACAAATAAAATAACGTTCTGATTAATAAACCCCGCAAAAGCCGTTTTTACATCAAAAACGCCTGTTACGACTAAAGTAATACAGACGATCATAGCCGTAGCGGCCAGAGGGATTTTTTCCCAAACAAACATCACAATTGAAAATAACAACAGTGACAATGTAATTGCTACTGGTGACATAAAGATATAACACCTCTTTTCAGTGTGTGAATTTAATAATTAGTCTAAGCAGGTGATGCAGCGTTTTATAAACTTCAAGTTAAATCACTTTCCAGTACATTAATAATTCCCACCACCATACCCCAACGGTGATATGCAGAATAAAAGTTAACAGCGCTAATATACCGCCAACAATCCACCAGGATTTAATATCATTATAACCAACCCCAAATATAACCGGGCCAGCTGCGCCACCATAATGGGTGACCATACCGCCATAGGAATTACTAAACAGCAGCGCTAAAGCGGTTAACATAACTGGTGCACCGGAAACATTCGCTAGCATGGCAAAGACCGGAACCATCGCCACAATATAAGCGCTGCCCGAGGCAAAGAAATAACGAACCAGTATACTCAACGCGACGATGACAACGAATGCCAGCGTACTATGACTGCCAAATGAAATGTTATTTTTCAGTAACTCGGCCAACCACAAGAAAAAACCAACTTTGGAAAGCAAAGAACTCAAACCAATGATACCGCCGTACCAAATTAGCGTGTTCCAGCCACCTTTATTTTTAATGACATCATCCCAGGTAACAATTTTTAATATCAGCATCAACGCCATGACGCAAATCGCCACCGTTGATTCATTAACCCCAAGCGAAGTGCTAAATACCCAACCCGCTAACGCCATCACAAACAAGCAGGAGAGCATTTTCTCACGCAAGGTCATCGGCCCTAAAGACTCAAGACCTTCTTTGGCAATGGCTTTATTATCTACTTTTTTTAATTCTGGCGGGTATAGCTTATAGGTTATAAGCGGTGTCAGTAACAGCATGATTAAGCCTGGCAATATGCCAGCCAATGCCCATCCGCCCCAGCTCAATTTGATATGGCAAATATCCTCAATCATTTTGAGCGCCAGGATATTACCCGCCATGGCGGTAAAGAACATATAACTGGTGGTTTTGGTAACCATATAGACGTTCATCATTAAATAATGACCAACGCGTTTTGCCGTATGCTCTGGTTCCGACCCTAGCGCGACAGCCACGCTATTGATGATAGGTAATACGATACCGCCAGCACGGGCCGTATTCGACGGTGTCGCGGGTGAAAGAATCAGATCCAGAAAGGCGGTAACATAGCCTAAGCCAAGTGTGGTACTCCCTATCTTGCCAATAAGAATATATGCAATCCGTTTACCTAAACCAGTAATAACAAAAGCGGCACTTAAGGTAAATGCAGAAAACACCAACCAGGTGGTACCTGATGCATAGCCACTTAATACGCTCGATGATTTTATTGAACCATCACCTAAATTGCCAATGATAACCATGGAGGCAGCCACAGCGACTAACAGTATGACTGGTTCAGAAAATGGTTTAATCACTAAACCAACAATTGCAGCCAGATAAATACCTGACAATACCCATGCAAGTTCAGTCAACCCAGCCGGGGCCGGAAATAGACTAATAAGCAATGGGATGGCAACAAGCACTAATAGCTTGCATAATGTTTTTTTATCCATTTCAATCCCTTACCTGAATGAATTTTATAAGTGCGCAGCCGCAATTATTCAGGGAGATAAACCATGCCAGAAAGAATTTTACGTGCGGTACGAATCACCGATGCACGAATATTTTCAGGAGTTTCATTAGCATTACTTAAACTGACGTCAATACTTCCGCTAGGGTGTTCAACTCTGATTAATCCCTCACCCGACATTCTCGTCAGCTCGTTAACTACGGTATCAGCAATAATACAAGAACTCGCCAGACCGATAGCGCCCGTAATAGCCAACGATTTATGACAGTTATGAGGCATGAAATACCGAACACTCAGCGTTCCACCATGTTGAGGTGGAGCAACCAGCACTGGTTTAGGTATTACCATGTTCGAGACATCGCCAAACCCCATTGCCACGCCTGCTTGCTTACGTATTGATTCAAGGCGCTGAAAAAATTCTTTATCCTGATCTAATTCCGCCGCCGATTCATACCCTGTTTTACCCAAGCTATGCGCTGGAATAATAACCATCGGCATCGCCATATCGATACAGGTGACGCGAATATCATCAAAAATATCAACCCGGTTGCCGGTTGGGAAAAGCTGGCCCGATTTCGCCCCGGCGGCGTTTAAGAATGTCAGGCCTACCGGGGCCGCATGCCCTGGAACGCCATCAATATGGGTATCTCCTTCATAAACAACCTGGCCGTCCGGGGTTTGAATGTCTGCGTCAACAAAGGTGTTGGTATTGACGTTTCTGATTCGCACCCGCGTTACTGGGGAATTCGCCGCGACAAGTCCTTTTTCGATAGCAAACCCGCCGACTGCGCACAGCATGTTGCCGCAATTAGGCGTAGTATCAACCCGTCGCTCATTGACAATGACCTGTACAAATAAGTAGTCAATATCCGCTTGCTGGCTGGTCGATTTACTGACAATAGCCACTTTACTGGTTTGCGGACTCCCGCCGCCAATGCCATCAATTTCCAGTTCATGGCCAGAACCCATGATAGTTAATAATGTTTCATCACGTTTTTGAATATCTTCTGGTAGATCATCTGCTAACAGGAAAGCGCCTTTTGATGTTCCACCACGCATGAGAACACACGGAATTTGTTTCATAACATGTTCCTTACAAATATAAAAAGATTAAATAAACGGGGCGTGAATTTAATGCACTTAATGTATTTAAAGTTTTTTATTTACTTTATTATTCATTTACTCGCACAACCGTTTACCATCTGATTCTACTTGCAAGGAAGATAGTGATTGATAAAATATAAAAATAAGACTTATACCTACAAAACATTAATAACAACTATCGTCATGGCAATAATTAACAGAGCCATTCTATATATAAATTATTTATTTCTGATTACGGAGCAGCAATGAACAATGAACTATCCGGAATGAAAGCTTTTGTCACTGTTGCCGAGCTGGGTTCATTTAGCAAAGCGGCAGAAGTACTTAACCTGACGCAACCCGCATTGACCCGCAAAATACAAAAAATAGAAAGTAACCTCAATACAGCCCTTTTCGAAAGAACCACCCGAAAAATCATGCTCACTCAAGCAGGAAAAATGCTTCTTCCAAAGGCAAAGTCACTGATTGCCAGCCTTGATGCCGCCATTTTTAACATCAGCAACCTGACTTCTAATGTGCATGATACGGTAACGCTTTCTTGTATCCCGACGGCGGTATTTTATTTTTTACCTCGCGCCATCGTTCAATTTAATCAGCGTTACCCCCATATCAAAGTTCGAATTTATGAACAAGGTATAGAAAATTGCATGGCCTCGGTGAGAAAAGGCGAAGTCGATTTTGGAATAAATATGAACTTCATCACACATCCCGACATCGAATTTAGCCCACTGGTTAATGAACCCTTCGTGCTGGCTTGCCGGCAGGATCATCCGCTGGCCAGTAAAAAATTAGTGGAATGGCGGGAGCTCGTCTCGCAGAGATTAGTTGGCGTCAGACGCTCGAGCGGTAATCGGCAACTGATTGAAAGTTGCCTGCAGGATAAGCCATGGAAATTAGATTGGTTTTACGAAGTCAGACATTTATCCACCTCTCTGGGTCTGGTCGAGGCGGGGCTTGGCATATCGGCCTTGCCCTGCCTGGCCATGCCGCATCACGCCAACAGCGCTGTCGTCAGCGTGCCGCTGGTCGAACCGGTAATCAGACGCACGCTTGGCATGATTCGCGTTAAAAACCGTCCTCTTTCCGCAGCGGCTGAACGCTTCGCGTCATTATTACTGCTCATGTGGACGGATGAAGCGAGCGAGTTATGGTGTAATGTGGTCGATTCACACCAGCAGCTATAACTGTCATGGCGCGAGAGCGAAAACCTCCGCCGCCCAATGTTGAAAACCCGCGACATCCAAATCCAACGCCACCTGTGCGTTGGCCGGTTGTCCCAGACGCCCTTCGATATCTACCACGGTAGCGCCAGCCGTCCAGGTCCCCTGCGTCTCTACCGCCACAAAGCAGGGTTTGAGCGTAAACAGATCCGGACGAACCAACCACGCAATAGCGCATAAATCATGCATTCTCAGACCGCTGCTCATACTGCCGCTGCGATAATGGCTAAATAACGCATGAAGCATTTTGCCTGTCTGATTGAGCGTTGGCAGTGTGACCAGATAGTCCGCACTCAGCATCGCTTTATTGGTGACATCCAGCCCGCACATCACAATCTCCAGCCCGCTCTGGAAGACTTTCGCGGCGGCTTCAGGATCAATGGCGATATTAAACTCGGCGTTGGGGGTAAAGTTACCGCGCCCGGCCGAGCCGCCCATCAGCACCAGTCGACGAATATTAAACAGGCACTCAGGATACTGCGTTATCAGCAAGGCAATGTTGGTTAGCGGGCCGATGGCCACCAGGGTCACGGGTTCCGGCGCGTGCATCAACGCATCGCGGATCGCCTGAAACGCCGGTTTTGCCAGCGGTTGACGGTTATGTTCGACGAAATCATAACCCTCCATGCCGGACTCGCCATGCACCGAGGCGGCATCGCGCAACGGACGTACCAGCGGCATCGACGCGCCTTGCGCCAACGGTACATCGGCATTCCAGAAATGCAGCAGTTGCAGCGCGTTGCGGGTCGTCTTTTCCACCGAGACGTTGCCCGCCACCGTGGTCATTAATTGCAAATCCAACTGTGGCGAGAAGAGCGCGGCGGCGATCGCCGCCGCATCGTCAATACCCGGATCGGTGTCGAGAATAATCGGTAAGCGCATGGTTTTCTCCCAAAAAAAATGCCAGACGTTAAGTCTGGCATCTTCTCATACTGCTGGGTGAAAGAACTTATTCTACTTCACGGACATCTACACGCAGCTCTTTCGGCACCTCGAAAACGATATTCTCTTCACGGCCTTCCAACGGCACCGCTTCGCCGCCGCCCAGCTCCTGCAGACGGGCAATCACATTCTGCACCAGGATATCCGGGGCCGACGCGCCCGCCGTTACCCCAACGCAGGCAGCAGACTTAACCCATTGTTCCTGGATATCGGTGGCATCGTCGATAAGATAGGCCGCTTTCCCCATCCGCTGCGCCAGTTCAGCCAGGCGATTGGAGTTCGAGGAGTTTTTCGAACCGACCACCAGCACCACATCAGCCTGCTCCGCCAGCGCGCGTACGGCTTCCTGACGGTTGGTGGTGGCGTAGCAAATATCGTCTTTACGCGGGCCGACGATTTTCGGGAAGCGCTCGCGCAGCGCGTCGATAACGTCAGAAGTATCATCGACGGAAAGCGTCGTCTGGGTCATAAACGACAGTCGGGCATCGTTTTTCACTTCCAGCGTCAGCACATCCTCCGGCGACTCAACCAGATACATGCCCCCTTCGGGGTTATTGTACTGGCCCATGGTGCCTTCAACTTCCGGATGCCCGGCGTGGCCAATCAGAATCGACTCTTCGCCGCGGCGGCTGGCGCGGGCGACTTCCATATGGACTTTAGTTACCAGCGGGCAGGTAGCGTCGAAAACCGTCAGGTCACGACTCTTCGCTTCGTTGCGTACTGCCTGCGAAACCCCGTGGGCGGAGAAAATCAGGATCGCGCCGTCCGGCACTTCGCTAATCTGTTCGATAAAAATCGCCCCACGCTGGCGCAGGCTATCGACGACGTAGCGATTATGGACAACTTCGTGACGAACGTAGATCGGCGCGCCGTACAGCGTCAGCGCGTTTTCGACAATGCTGATAGCGCGGTCAACGCCGGCGCAAAAACCGCGCGGGTTAGCCAACAGGATCTGCATCTTACCCCTCCAGCGCCGGATCGACTTCCAGCACTTCAATATCAAAATGAACGGTACGCCCGGCCAGCGGATGGTTGAAGTCGACGGTGATGGAATCGCCGTTCACTTCGCGGATCACACCGGGCATTTCGCTGCCATCCATTGCGGTAAAGAGCATAATCGCGCCGATTTCCGGCTCGCCGGCGTCGATAAACTCGCGGCGAGAGAAGTACTGGATCAGATCCGGGCTAGGTACGCCAAAGGCGGCGTCAGGTTCCAGCGAGAACGTGGTTTTATCGCCGGCTTTCAGCCCCAGCAGATGCTGCTCCAGCCCTTCGGAAAGCGAGGCATCACCAAGACGAAACAGCGCTGGTTTGCCGTTGCCGCGCGTGGATTCGGCGGTGGAGCCATCATCCAGTTTCAGCGTGAAGTGCACCAGCACCGCGCTGTTGCTCTGTACAGAGTTAGACATGCAGGTTTGCTCTTTTATATTGCCGCCGCTTGTTTGCCCGATGGCGCTGCGCTTACCGGGCAAACAAAGGGCGATATATACTGTAGGCCGGATAAGACGCTCTCGCGTCGCCATCCGGCAATTTTTTATGATGTTTTTTTATCACTGGAAGGCAAGAAGCCTTCCAGCACGATCAGCGCCGCGCCGATGCAGATGGCGCTATCGGCAAGGTTGAAGGTGGCAAAATGCCAGTCGCCGACATAGAAGTCGATCATATCGACCACAAAGCCGTGCCACAGACGGTCGAACAGGTTACCCAGCGCGCCGCCAATGATCAGCGCGTAGGCAATGTTGTTCAGCTTTTGCGTCGCCTTCGAACGGTACATCAGCACCGCCAGCACCACGCAGATACCAACGGCAATCCCGGCGAAGAACCAGCGCTGCCAGCCGCCGCTGTCGGCGAGGAAGCTAAAAGCCGCGCCGTAGTTGCGCGCATAATGCAGATTAAGCGATGGGAACAGCGAAACCGTCTCCCCCAGAGCGAAGTTCTGGAGGATCAGGAATTTGCTGCCCAGATCGATAATCAGCACGGCTACGACGACCCACAGCCAGCGTAGCCCCGTTGAACAGATCGATTTACTCATCAGGCGAATTTACGTTGCTCGCCGTCACCGGCGACGTTACTGACACAGCGACCGCAGATTTCTGCGTGTTCCGCTACCTTGCCGACATCGCTGGTGTAATGCCAGCAGCGTGGGCACTTCTCGCCCTCGGCTTTGCTCAGGACCACTTTCAGCCCTTTCAGCAGATCGCTCTGCCAGGCATCGGCCGGCGCCTGTGCATAATCGGCAACGTTGGCGCCGGAGGTCAACAGGACAAATCGTAATTCTTCGCCCAGCGCGTTGAGCTTGGCCGCCAGGTCAGCATCGGCATACAGCGTAACCGCCGCTTCCAGAGAACCACCGACTTTCTTATCAGCACGCGCCTGCTCGATCACCTTGTTGACTTCGCCGCGCACTTTCAGCAGTTCATCCCAGAAACCGTCGTTCATCGCTTCGTCATCGGCCAGGCCGAACAGGCCTTCATACCACTCGCCGGTGAAGACGTATTTTTCACGCTCGCCCGGCAGATAGCCCCAGATTTCGTCCGCGGTGAAGGACATGATCGGCGCCATCCAGCGCACCAGCGCTTCCACGATATGGAACAGCGCGGTCTGGCAGCTGCGACGCGCCACGCTGTCCGCTTTCGCGGTGTACTGGCGGTCTTTGATGATGTCGAGATAGAACGAGCCCATTTCGATGGAGCAGAAGCGCATCAGGCGCTGCACCACTTCGTGGAAGTCGTAGGATTCGTAGGCTTTGAGGATATCTTCCTGAGCCGCCTGCGCGCAGCCGACCGCCCAGCGGTCCAGAACGACCATCTCTTCCGGTTTAACCATATCTTTTGCCGGATCGAAACCGTTAAGGTTCGCCAGCAGGAAGCGCGCGGTATTACGGATACGACGATAGCTGTCCGCGGCGCGTTTGAGGATCTCATCAGAGACCGCCATTTCGCCGGTATAGTCGGTGGAAGCCACCCACAGACGCAGAATATCGGCGCCCAGTTTGTTCATCACGTCCTGCGGGCTAACGGTGTTACCGATAGACTTGGACATTTTGCGGCCCTGACCGTCGACGGTGAAGCCGTGGGTCAGTACCTGACGATATGGCGCTTTGCCTTTCATCGCTGTGGAGATCATCAGCGAAGACATGAACCAGCCGCGATGCTGATCGGAGCCTTCCAGATACATGTCCGCGGCGTGACCGGCGAATTCCGGACGCACATCGACCACAGAAGAGTGGGTGGACCCGGAGTCAAACCACACGTCGAGGGTATCCGGCACTTTTTCGTAGCTGTCGGCGTCATCGCCAAGGATGTCGCGGGAATCGAGATCCCACCACGCCTGGATGCCGTCAACTTCAACGCGTTTCGCCACTTCTTCCATCAGTTCGAGGGTGCGCGGGTGTAGCTCGTGGGTTTCTTTATGCACGAACAGCGACATCGGCACGCCCCAGGTACGCTGACGGGAGATACACCAGTCAGGACGGTTGGCAACCATCGATTCGATACGCGCCTGGCCCCAGTCCGGGATCCACTGCACGCCTTTGATCTCTTTCAGAGACTGCGCGCGCAGGCCTTTTTGATCCATGCTGACGAACCACTGCGGGGTAGCGCGGAAGATGATCGGCGATTTGTGGCGCCAGCAGCACGGATAGCTGTGCTGCATTTTTTCCACGTGCAGCAGCGCGCCGCTGTCACGCAGCATCTCGACGATGATGTCGTTGGCTTTGAAGACGTTGATACCATCCAGAGACGGGTAAGTCCCCGGCAGATAAGAGCCGT
Source organism: Klebsiella sp. CN_Kp104 (assembly GCF_040064515.1). Lineage (NCBI taxonomy): Bacteria > Pseudomonadati > Pseudomonadota > Gammaproteobacteria > Enterobacterales > Enterobacteriaceae > Klebsiella > Klebsiella sp. CN_Kp104. The sequence continues at coordinate 17,056 of NZ_JBEAII010000031.1, forward strand.
CCGGGCCAACCGGGTTGGCGATTTCCAGTCCATATTTCTGGCTGATAGTGTAGTCGTCCGGGCCGTGGCCGCCGGCGGTATGTACCGCGCCGGTACCCGCATCCAGCGTCACGTGGTCGCCAAGGATCGCCGGCACATCGAAATCGAGGAACGGATGCTTAAAGCGCATCAGTTCAAGCTCGGAACCCTGTACCGCCGCCAGGATGGTGTAATCCGCCACGCCAATGCGCTGCATCACGCTCTCAACCAGGTCTTTCGCCAGGATCAGCGCCTGGCCGTCAACCTGCACCAGCGCATAGTCGAACTCAGGAGACAGAGAGATAGCGCGGTTGGCCGGCAGGGTCCACGGCGTGGTGGTCCAGATAACCAGAGAAACCGGGCCGTTAACGTCGGTTACGCCGAACTTCGCCAGCACGGCGGCTTTATCTACCGCGTGGAACGCCACATCGATAGACGGAGACGTTTTGTCATAGTACTCAACTTCCGCTTCCGCCAGCGCGGAACGGCAGTCAACGCACCAGTGCACCGGCTTAGCGCCTTTATGCAGGTGACCGTTGCCGATGATTTTACCCAGCGCGCGGATGATATTGGCTTCAGTTTTGAAGTCCATGGTCAGGTACGGACGCGACCAGTCGCCCAGCACGCCCAGGCGGATAAAGTCTTTACGCTGGCCGTCGATCTGCTCGGCGGCATATTCACGGCACTTGGCGCGGAATTCTGCGGCGGTGAATTTCTCACCCGGCTTGCCGTATTGCTGCTCGACTTTCAGTTCGATCGGCAGACCGTGGCAGTCCCAACCCGGAACGTACGGCGAGTCAAAACCCGTCAGTCCTTTGGACTTAACGATAATGTCTTTCAGAATCTTGTTAACCGAGTGACCAATATGAATGCTGCCATTCGCATAAGGAGGGCCATCATGCAGAATGAAGGTTTTTTTGCCTTTTTTCGCCGCACGGATGATGCCGTACAGGTCATCATCGGTCCAACGCGCCAGCATTCCCGGCTCGCGTTTGGCGAGATCGCCACGCATCGGGAACCCTGTTTCCGGCAAATTCAGGGTGGATTTATAGTCACTCATCAGATTCTCGGTTCCGTTATTTCGGTTTGATAAATACCAGTAGGATTATCCCTGCCTGGTGAGCCCAAAGTACTCGCGGGCCGTTAACTCATCTCGTGCGATTTGCGCTTTTAGCTCATCCAGCGACGCAAAACGCTGCTCGTTACGTATTTTTTTACGCAGTATTACATCTATATGGCGACCGTAGAGGTCCATTACAACGTCCAGAAGGTGAACTTCCAGCTGCTGTCGCACGCCGGAGACCGTTGGACGAGTGCCAATGTTGGCGACGCCGGGTAATGGCTTATCGCCGAGCCCTGTCACTTCTACCGCAAAGACCCCTTTAACCGGGGAAACCTGACGACGCAGCGGTAAGTTCGCCGTCGGGAAACCTATGGTGCGCCCCAGCTCATCGCCGTGGACGACGCGACCTGAGATGGTAAACGGATGCCCCAGCAGGTTTTCCGCCTGCGCGAGGTCATCGTCGGCCAGCGCCTGACGCACCGCGGTGCTGCTAATACGCACGCCGCCTTCGCAGAAGGTCTGGGTACTGGTGACGTCAAAACCGTACTCCGCCCCGGCCTTCTGTAATAACAAGAAATCCCCCTGACGACCAGCGCCAAAGCGGAAATCATCGCCGACGGCAAGGAACCGCACGCCCAACTGGCGCACCAACAGTTCGCTGATGAAATCTTGCGCCGTCAGCGCCGCGAAACGCCGGTCGAAACGGACACACAGCACGTAGTCGACACCGCTTTCCGCCAGGTAGCCAAGCTTCTCACGCAGCCGCGTGATCCGCGCCGGCGCTTTATCGGCGGCAAACAGCTCCAGCGGCTGCGGCTCAAAAATCATCACCACAACCGGCAGACCGAGCTGGCGGCCCTCTGCGCGCAGGCGCTGCAGCAGCGCCTGATGCCCGCGATGCACGCCGTCGAAATTTCCAATGGTCAGCACGCACCCGTGCGGGGCCTGACTGAGATTATGTATGCCGCGTATCAGCTTCATGTCTGGCTCAAAACAGTGAAAATCGTCCGAGTATACCTTGTACAACAGGCGACGTTAACCAGCGATTGCACCTCGATTACGAAAGATCCTGCTAATTCATTCACTCAGCGTAATAATGCAGGAAAAACTATACGCAGCCGTCGATTTTTATGGTGGAAAGACTGTATTCGACTACAACAAGCTGGTAGAATCTTGCGCCATCACTACGTAATGAAGCCTCGTTATCTTAAACGGCGCTTATTTGCACAAATCCATTGACAAAAGAAGGCTAAACGGGCATATTCCTCGGCCTTTGAATTGTCCATATAGAACACATTTGGGAGTTGGACCTTGGCTAATATCAAATCAGCTAAGAAGCGCGCCGTTCAGTCTGAAAAGGCTCGCAAGCACAACGCAAGCCGTCGCTCTATGATGCGTACTTTCATCAAGAAAGTATACGCAGCTATCGAAGCTGGCGACAAAGCTGCTGCACTGAAAGCATTTAACGAAATGCAACCAATCGTGGACCGTCAGGCTGCTAAAGGTCTGATCCACAAAAACAAAGCTGCGCGTCATAAAGCAAACCTGACTGCACAGATCAACAAACTGGCTTAATCGCCCGCTTGCTGAACTTTGTTAAAAAAACCCGCGAAAGCGGGTTTTTTTATGTCTGTTGTTTGCCGGTACTTAGTTTTGCGGCTGCGCAAATAGCGATGAATAATCGCGGTTGCAGATACGCTGTACCGCGGGATGCTGAATCATTCGCTCGGCAAAAATAGCGTGATACTCCTCCATCACGTTTTCCATGCGGCCAATTTCAACAATCGACTCATCGGCATAGAAATCGTGAGCATAGAGGGTTGGCGCCACAAAAATCGCATTATGCGCCGCGCCGAAGGCTTTCATAAGCGCCGCATCGTCGAACTCGCCGAGAATTTCCACCTGCAGCCCCTGCGAATTAAACCAGTTCAGCAATTTGCGCCCGAGCATGGAACGGCGACCGGGAATGAGCAGACGACGTTCCTCAAGACAGGCGGGAAACGGTTTTTCCGGCGGCGGATTCATACACCAGAAGCTCACCCCGCATTCACCGATTTTCACCGAGAACAGCCCTTCCTGCTGGGTTGAATCAATCGGGCAATCCGAGATAATCATATCCAGCTTATGCTGGCTCAGTTGCTCCAGCAGCATCTCGTGGGTGGATTCAAAACAGCGCAGGTGAATTTGTTCATCTTCTACTACCGCCGCATCCAGAACGCCGCTCACCAGCCGCTTGGATAGCGCATCGGCGACACCGACATCAAACAGCAGGTTCGACTCTTTGCGATAATTGACGATATCGAGCATCTCCTGGCTCAGGGTGAACATGCGATCCGCGTAGCGAAACACCAGCTCTCCCAGCTCACTGGGTTCCAGGCCTCGTCCTTTACGTTTAAAGAGTTTGCCCTGTAATCGTTCTTCCAGCGCCTTAATCTGCCCGGTAATCGTCTGCGGCGTCAGATACAGCGCCTCGGCGGCTCCGACGACCGAGCCTTCCCGATAGACGTGCCAGAAGTAGTACAAATGGTTGTAATTGATATGCGACATGCTTCTCTCCCTGATATGCCCCGGAGAGCCCGCAGGCTCTCCCGATGATGTTACACGCTGTGAGGATCCGTTACGCGCTTACGCAGAATCATGTAGCCAATGATGGCTGACAGAATCGACCCTATCAGAATGCCCAGCTTGGCCCAGTTGATCAATCCGGGGTCAACGCTACTGAAGGCGAGCGTGGCGATGAAAATCGACATGGTGAAGCCGATTCCGCACAGTACGCCGACCGCCATAATCTGCGGGAAGCGGGTTCCTGGCGGCAACGAGGCCCACTTAAACTTCAGCGCCAGCCAGCAGAACAGGCTAATGCCAAGCGGCTTACCGACAAACAGCCCGGCAATAATCCCCAGAGGCAGCAGCGAAGTCAGCCCTGCGAACGTGACGCCCTGCAGCGAAACCCCGGCATTGGCAAAAGCGAACAGCGGCAGGATTAGAAACGCAACCCACGGATGCAGCACATGCTCAAGCTGCTTCGCTGGCGATTTACCATTCTGCTCCTTCAACGGGATCATAAAGCCGACGATAACCCCCGCCAGGGTCGCATGTACGCCGGATTTCAGTACTGCCGTCCACAGCACCGCGCCAACCAGGATATAGATACCGGTGCGCCGCACGCCGCAGAGATTGAGCGCCGCCAGTACCACAATCGCGCCAGCGGCGACGGCCAACGACAGTACCGACAGATCGTTGGTATAAAACAGCGCGATAATCACAATCGCCCCGAGGTCATCAATAATAGCCAGCGCCATCAGGAAAATTTTCAACGCCGTTGGTACCCGGTTGCCTAATAGCGCCAAAACGCCAAGCGCAAAGGCGATATCGGTCGCCGCCGGGATAGCCCACCCTTCCCGCGCAACGGGATCCTGGGCATTGAAGGCTAAATAGATAAGCGCTGGCACCACCATGCCGCCAATCGCGGCAACCACCGGGAACACCGCCTGACGGCGGCTGGCGAGCGCCCCCTGGATCATCTCACGCTTCACCTCCAGGCCAATTAACAGGAAAAACACCGCCATTAGCGCATCGTTGATCCACAACAGCATGTTTTTGTTAATTTCCAGCGCGCCGACGCGCAGCTGTACCGGGGTATCTAAAAAAGCATGATACAGACCGCTGGTGACGCTGCTATTGGCCATAATCATCGCCAGCGCGGCGGCGCAGATTAGGATAATGCCCCCGGAAGCATCGCTACTGAAAAATCGTTGCAGATGTTTCACTTTTACTCTCACCTTGTTGGTCAATAACTCGATAAAAGTATGATACAGCCGCCAACACATCGAAAAAAACAGATTTAAATTGCCATTAAGATCGCTTTTTTCGATCATTACCGACATCCGTTAATCATAGACCACCCGCAACAGAGTGAGCTGCTTGTCGGCATCGAGATAAATTTTTTCCACCGTTGCATAAGCCGAAGCCAGCGAAGTGGTGATATTTTCCACAATCACGTGGCGCTCGATACGATCGGCGCGCTGGCACAAAATCTCGCTACTTTCCGTTTCGTTCCAGCAGCTTTCAGTAACTACATTGCCAAAAAATTGGATATTACCGGCAGTGTGAGCCCGCACGCCGCCAATGGTGAACAGTGAAAGGGCCGCCAGCCCTAACCAGTCTTTCTTGAATTGCATACGCCAAATCCTCGGTCTGAGGAAGCTGATAACCGGGTACAGCGCCCCGGTCGCTGAGACTTAACCTTTAGCTTTCTGAATTGCCATCTGCAACGCATCCTGCGACGTGCTGCCCGGCACTACCGAGATACGCCCGGCATCCGGAGCCGCTGCCTGCGGCATCACCACAAAAGCCGGGGTTCCGGAGAAATTCATATGCTGCGCCAGCGCCTGATTGCTCAGCAGCGCATCATGTACCGCCCCGCTCTGCTGGGCAGTTTTAACCGCCTTAATCTGCGGCTGGGTGAGATAGTGCGACGCCAGCGCGTAAACATCCTGCTCGGTGAGCTGTCCCTCCACTTTACCCGTGGCGTACAGGGCATTATGCCAGGCCAAATACTTTGCCCCGCCATCGTTTAGCCACACCTGTTCGCCGATTCTCGCCGCCAAACCAGACACCGGCCAGCGGGATGAAAAGATCGGAAACTCTTTAAAGATAAAACGCGTATCAGGATTCGATTTCACCAGTTCTTCCACCACGGGCGACATCTTGCTGCACCAGGAACACTGGTAGTCAAAAAACATCACTACCGCCGCTTTAGCATCCGCCGGGCCAACTGAGGGAGAGCTGTCGCTCAGCAGCTCAGAGCGGTACTGCAGCGCCAGCTGCGCATAAGCCTGCTTCTGGGCAACCTGCTGGCGCTGATGTAGCGTTTCGCTGGCGGCAATCAGGAATTCGGGATGATCCGCCAGATAGGTCGCTACCGCTTCGCCAACTTTATCCGGATGGCTGGCGATATACGCCTCAGCGGTCGGCCCAATATCACCTATCGCCGGGTCGGTCTTCGCCGCCAACGAGGAAAAAGAGATGATGCCGCCAAGCGCTAGCCACGCCGCCGATTTACAGGAAAGTTTGCGCATTATTGAGTTCTCATTATCAAGTTCAGGGGATGCCCACAGGGGCAGAATAAAATCGTCATCACCGTTGTATCGTTACCGTGACCGGCGGCATTACGCCCCCGGCATCGTTGAGGCTTTGCCAACGCACGGCGCAGTGTGTCGTTTGTCGACACCAGTCTGTGCGGCGGGTAGAAAACGGCGCGACCACACCGGCAGCGTCGATCGGCGTACCGTTGACGCGGATTGAAAAGAGGGTGACGTAATAGGGTCCTGAATTACGTACCGTCAGCCCATCCGCCGTTAGGTTCCAAACCAACTGACGATAGGCCTGCTGCGGGTCACCCGTTAGCCCGGCAGGCCGGTAAATCAGTTTTAACGCTGAGCGAAATGCCATCTGCACGCTATTGGCGCCGGTTTTACCCGATGGAATAGCGGCAATGCTCAGCGTAAATAAGCTTTCGCGATCCCGCGCCAGCGCCTCGCCGCTCCATGCGACACGCAGCGTGTTTTCCTGGCCTGCGCGCAATAAAAAGAGCGGCGGCGTCACCGCGAATGGCGGTTTACGGGACGACAAATTATCGGCGCCGGGCCAGCGTCCACCGCTCAGCACGTGGCTATCCACCAGCCAGTCACTGTCCGAGGTATTGCGCAGTGGAACGCTCAACGTCGTCCTCTCAGCGTGATAAATAAAACGCGTGCCGCCAATCACCACGCCTGCATGGCTTATTGCTACGGGCAGCAGCCAGAGCCCTGGCCAGTAGAAAAGTCTTCTATTCATAACTCAGTACGAAAGTCGCGGAAGCATCGGCAGCCCCCGGCGCCACCGGGGCGCCATCAGCCACATAGCGGGCATAAAACTGTATACGTTCGGACGCGGCGCCCGCGGTTAGCGCCAGCACATCGCTCTGCGCCCCCGGCGCGATTTGCTGTTTATTCTTGTCATAGAGCGCAATTCCTATACCGCTTGCGGTATCCGCTCCGGTATTCACCGCGAACAAATCGCCATCTTGCGGATCGCTGGTACCGCTAAAGCTCACCGTTACGCCGCTGGCGGTGCTGCCGCAATTTTGTAGCGTGATCGAAAAAGGCTGCCACTCCGCGCCGGCGCCTGCCTGATAAAACTGGCGGTTGCTAACGGTTCCCATATCGACCTGAATGTTCTCGGAATCCGGCGACAGCGTGCAGGTGTTGTCGGTAATGGTTCCGGTGACGTAGACCCGGCCGTCATGGGCCAGCGCACCGCTTGCCGCCAGAGCCAGCCCCCAGCAGAGGTACAGTTTTTTAATCATTGCCGCGCGCCTATTCATATTGCAGGTCGAAATACATCACCGCCGTCGCATTGCCGGAGGTCACGGTTGGCCGGGTAGATTTGTAGCGGATATAGAACGATAAGGTGTTGCGGCCCGTTTTCAGCGGGTAGACCACCGAACTGGTGTTATTGATGCTAACGGCATCCTGATCCTCATCCAGGATCTCCACGCCAACGCCGCTTGCCAGCATTTTTTCGCTACCCATACCGGTGTCGCTCAGCGCCAGCAGCGCCGGATTGTCGCTGTCGGCGGTACCGGTAAACCAGATTTTGCTGCCGGTAATGCCGCGCGAGCAGTTTTTCAGGTTGATGTTGAACGGCTTGAACTTCGTCGTCGTACCGGTAGAGGGAAAATCTGCCACTGAGAACTGACCTAAATCGATACTCTGGCTGAGGCTGGAAATTTCGACATCGCAGGTTTGCGCGACAATGGTCCCGGTGAATTCCAGGTTGTAACCGCTATCGTCGCCATAGCAACCGTTGCCGCATAGCAGGATCAATAAGAAGAAGTAACGAATCAGGCGCATTTAGTCGAAATCCACCCGTAAGTTAGCCAGCGCGGTGAAGGCGCCCTCCGCCGGCGTCTGGCCGGTGGTACTGACTGGATACGCCTGTAGGGAAATAGTCGCGTGTCCGTTTTCATCCGTCGTGAAAGGCTCGACGCTGCTGGCGTCATTTGGCGTTAATACCGCGCCGTCGCTGCTCTCAACCACCACGCCAACATCAGGATTGTCGGAGGCAATAGCCTGGCTTAAGTGGCTATCGGCGGTGGCTATCAACCGCAGACTTAAGTTGACCTGCGAATCCACCCCGCTGCACTTCACCGGCACGGTGAATCTTTTCTTACGGACACCCGTTGGTTTTTCCCCGGCGCGATTGAAACCGCCGCTGTACAGCGAGCCAAAATCCACAAGAATGGTTTGCCCGGCGTTAATTTCGCAGCTTTGCGGCACGGTCACGCTGCCGCTGTAGACAATGCTATATACCACGGTACTCAGCGGGTCGTCCCCGGTGGTGGTGACATAGACATTAAACATGGTCTTCGGCTCGATATTTACCGTGCCAATAAATGGCTTCACAACCTTAAGCTGGAATACCAGATTCGAATCATGTACCGGAAAAGGCGAGCCGTTGTTAACGTTGGCGTCATAGCCCATATAGACATAATCCATTGGTGGATAAAATTCCCCGGCCGCCGAATCTTCAATGCGCATTGCTCCTTCAAGATAGGCGCCATCCAGCTGCATATATTTCCAGTCGCCGTTGGTTTCCACTATCGATGAAGAAGCGACATACGAACGATACGTCCGCCCCGAATCCGAAGAGCCGGCGGGACAAACCGCCTGCACGTTCACATCCTGGTTTTTACTAAGTTGTGTGGTGGTACCGGCCTGATTTTGCGCCGCCGTTAGCGTCGTCGTCAGGTCATAATCGACCGTCGCGGGCGAGCCATTGGTGTTCTGGCAAACGGCCGCCAGACTACCGCGGGCCAGCAGCAGCCCCATTAACAGAACAAGAAAAGAGACAGGCTTCATTTAGCGACATTCCAGATGCTGACGCACCAAAGGCTGGCTAACGTCAGGGAGATGATAATGAGTGAGACATTGTTGGTCAGGCTGCGGCCCCCATTGTGCTTTCAGCGTGCCCTGCGGGCTAAGGCCTGAGAGATACACTTCGCCATCGTCGCCAACGATGCCTTCTTCCGCCGCGCCAGCAATGGATACCGTAGCGCCAAACGGCAGCGGTTTCCCGTAATGGCTTAGCGTCAATAGCGCGCGCTCGCCGATCCGGGCGGTAAAGTTGGCCAGCACCAACGCCCCTTGGGTGGGAACGACATTGATCACCGCATCATCGATATCGACATCGTCTTTTAGCGAGTTGACGTCCAGCGCCATGCGATTCTGGCGGTAAGTAGTGGCATACGGTACCACCGCGTAGCCGCGGCCATCGGTGTGGATCCCCGGCTGATCTTCGATATTGACATTCCCTGCCCCCGGCACGGCGATAAGAACATTGGTGTCGCCCAACGGCTGGCTGAGGGTCAGACCATGAGCATGCGCAACCATGCCGCCGCTGAGGCCATAGTTCAGTTGCCGATAATCACCATGGTTGCTGTTGTTGTAGCCGACATTCAGGTTGCCCTTTGCCCCGTCGTATTCGAGGCTGGCGGAGCCGCTCGCGCCAACCCCCTGATTCTGATAGCCCTGCTGGACGCTATAGCTCAGGTTGTTTTGATCCAACAACGTGCCGCTGATACCGCTATTTTGCGTCACGCCGCCGTGTCCATCGCTACTGGTGGAAAACGTCGCATAAACGTTATGACGACGCTGGGTAATATCGTCGCCGTGAGAAAGCCACTGGCTGAGCGGTAGCGAAAGATTGAGCGCCAGCGCCTGGTCGCGTTCCTCCTCGCCGGGCGCGCGGCTACTGCTATATGACAGGCTCCACGAGATCCCAGCCAGCGTGTCGCTGTAGCCGATTTGCAGTAATTTATTGGTTTCATCGGTGTGCCAATAGCTCTGTTGGCTACCGGTGACATACAGTGAGCCAAAATGGCCGAACTGCTGAGAGAGGTTGATCTGTACCTTGCCGCGTTTGGTGTAATACAGATTGTAGTCATCGCCAGCATCACGATCGCTGTCTTCCTCCTGCGGGCCGTTATAGCCTGACATCCGTTTCCACGCGGTATCATCGAGGGTATAAAAACCAGAGGTTGAGTAGCGATATCCCAACAGTTGAAAATGGGTGCCCAGGTCATTTAAAGATTTGGCATATAAAAAGCGCAGCGATTGCCCCTGGTGCTCGCTCTCATCTGCAAGTGTACTGTAAGCCTGGGTAAGATCGACGGAAATCGCCCCCCAGTCGCCGAAGTTGGCCCCTGTTCCCAGCGCCAGCGCGCGGTAATCGGATGAAAACTGCGTTCCGCCGTACAACGTAACGCCGTGCGGCAACCCCCACATCAGGGTCGCCTGGCCGAAACTCACATCCCGTTTCTGGCTACTATCGCCGCGATAGGTCGCCGCGGTGGCGGCGTATTTCACCCGCCCCTCGCGTTGCAGAACCGGTACGGCGGCATAGGGTACGCTATAACTGGAGATGCTACCGTCGGACTCCTTGATCTCAACGTTGAGATCGCCACTGGAGGAGGTCGGATAGAGATCGTCAATAGTGAATGCGCCAGGCGGTACATAGCGCTGGTCTATAGTGTAGCCATTCTGCCGAATCGTCACCTGGGCGTTGCTTTTGGCGATGCCGTGAATAGTCGGCGCGAAGCCCTTCATGCTGTCCGGCAGCATATTGTCATCGGACGCCAACTGTAGCCCGCGAAACGGCAGGCTATCGAAAACGCCTGAGGGGGTGTAGCTGTCGCCCGCCGTCAGTTCGCCTTTCAGCGCCGCCACATCGCGTTCAACGTAGGTGCTGATGTGCTGCCAGTCGCTTTTCTGTTGCTGATTATCGCTGTTGTAGTTCCATGTCGAATAATCACGTAGACGCCAGGCGCCAAGATTTACTCCGCTATTGAGACCGAGGAAGTAGCTATCGCTATCGGTACCGCCAGCGCTACGGTCCCGGCTATTCGCACCGGTAAACGTATAGTTGAGCAACAACGCATTAATACCTTCATCCCAGTTTTGCGGCGGAATATAGCCCCGCGCCCGGCTGTTCAGCGCCGCCTGCGGAATGCTGATATTCAGCCGCTGCTGACTAAAATCAAAAGCGGTGGAGGCGGCAGGGATCGTAGCCGCAAGATCGACGCAGTCGCCCGTAGCGGCCTTCGCCAATTGTGGGAAAGCGCTAATATTCACGTTCATGCCGTTGAGCATCTCAGGCGTCAGGCAAGCACGAAGTCCAGAGCCATCAGTGGCCTGGTTATTGACGCGAAAAGCGATATCGCGGGTCGTCAACAATGCGCCATTAAGGTAGACATCGACCCGATAAACCCCCGGCGCCTGACCGTTGCCTTCAAAGTGGGAAAGGTCGGCGATCTTCGACGGATCGTCAGATAAAAAGGCCGGGTTAAAATAGTTTTCGGCCCAGCAGCTCGGCAGCGTGCATACGCTTGCCGAGATCAGAGCCAGGCTGATAAGCGCCGGCAATCTACCGAGCGTCAACTGGCACGCGGAGACATCGAGTTTCAACACAATATCAATGACTCAGACAGGTTTGCAGCGGCGTGGTGGCGCCGAAATCGTTAATTGACTGGAAGGTCGCCTGCCCTGCTCCGCCGTGCAACGTTATCTCGCTTTTCGGCGGCACCATTGAATTGGCTAATTTCTGCCCGCCAACATGAATATCAACCAGCGAGACATAATAGGGTGATGGATTGGCGATCGTCAGGCGGTCGCCTGCACGCTGGCAGCGCAACATCGCCGGAGCATCTACCGAGGCAACCGGTAAGTGTTTGGGGCGGATAAACAGTTTAATGACGCTTTGCGTGGCGATTTGCAGCGAATTCGCCGCCAGTTTACTTTTATTAACCGAGGGAATGGCTTTACTGTTGAGATAAAAAACGCTTTCGCGATCTGTCGGCAGGGAGGGGCCAACGTACATAATACGCAGCAGATTTTCTTTCCCCGGCTGAATGACGAACAGCGGCGGGGTAACGACAAAATCGGCGCTTCTGCCGCCATCGGCATTCGCCACCCACGACTGAATTAAAAATACATTATTGCTGGAAGAGTTTATCACCGGCAGAGAGACCTGCTTATCACCCTGCGGATAAATAACCCGGGTAGAACCCAGCGCAATACCACCCGCATGGGCCAGCTGAGTCATTCCCAGCGCCGCCAGCAGTACTAATAAAAATAAAATCGGGGTAATTCGCGTACTCATTCTTTTGATAACCAGGGAGGAGATGAAATGCATCCCTCCGCTGCCAACAACGGAGGAGATGCGGATACCAATCAGGAATAGACCATGCTGAAGGTCGCGGTCGCTGCGACGTTACCTGCAGTCGCCGCGCCGGTTGCGACATAATCAACGCTCAGCGGTACGGTGTTTTCACCATCAATCAGGGTGATCGTGCCAGAGGTGTCGCCGATGTTCAGAACCTGTCCATCCGGGCCGTACAGCTGCAGCGCAACATTAGTCGCCGAGCCTGCGCCTGCGGTATTCGCCAGCGAACCGGCAAGTGAACTGTCCTGCTGACCATTAAAGATAACCGCCGCATTCTGGCTGACGGTGGTATCGCAATCTTCCAGTTTGATTGAGAAATCTTCTTTCTGATTGGCTACCATTCCGGCTGCCGTCAGTTTGCTGGTGCGAACCTGGCTCAGGGTAACGGTTTGATCGATAGAGTCAGCAGAAACGGAGCATGCGGCATTCACAACCTGTCCGGTAAAATTCACCGTACCACCGGAGACCGTCGCGGTATCCGCATTCGCCGCGCAGCTCATACCGCCCGCCGTCATGGCAGTCATGACCATCACTAAAAGATGTTTTTTCATAAATAACCTTTTAAATACACAAGTCGAAAATAGAATTAATAACGAATTTTAGTACCGAGCCCTCTTCACAGAGATCTCTTGCTGGTACCGGGCGCAAAAACGTTAAAGTTTGTAGCGTACAGAAATACTATATTCAATGAATAGCAAACCAGCGCTTATTTATAAGCGCCGATAGATAATTAATTTCTGCCGTTATTTAATTATTATAAATTGGCCAGAGAGTTGCAATCGACAAAAACTGTTTTTATAGGACCACCATTAACTGACTGTTTTTACAGTAAATAAATCGTTATAGGTGTTATTTAGATACAGCAACTAGTAAGCCAGTGGCAGTTTTTTAATCCCTAACAGACGTCCACCATCAATATTGATATATCCGCCCTTTCGCAATTCAGAAAGAAGCTTCATGGTACGACTCCGCGATATTCCGGTACGACGTTGAATAAAGTTCAGAACATTAATGCTCTGGCGATATTCGTCGTTGTAGGCGGCAATTTCGATTAATAACGCACGAACCTTAAGATAAGAGTCAACGCCAACCAGCTCCCGGTCGCGAACGTTCATCACCATCAGACGATAAGCGAGAAAACGAGCTACGTCGTGCCAAAGATTGCACTCATCCGTCACCTTAATAAAATCCGCTAACGAGACTGCACGACCACGGCATTCTGTTTCAGCAATCAAAAAATGCTCCGGGCGGGTGGGAACATCGTATGTCACACCGTAGCTATCTATCAGTCCAGCAATTGACGGGGCGAAAACCGATAGCACGTTCAAGCCTCGATCACTGCGGCAAATTGAGAAGATACCGGACTCAAGCAACACAATGCGGCTGCTCTGCTCTGTGTATAGTGAAAATTCTTCACCCGACTGCACGACGAAAGATTTACCAAAGGGCAAGAGCGCTGAAAATAAGGCGTCAATCGCTGCATGGGGTTTAGCCTGCTGAGAGAAAATATATGAGTGCAAGGCATTCTCATTATCATTTTCGAAACCATTTAATTTCATTATATCTTCATTAAATATCCATAATCATATGAGAAATAAAGATATACATACATTAGTTAGCCTGCAATTAATAATAAATAAATATTAAATATAGAATAAATGTATGATGAAAGCACAAATAATCAATCATTTATCAAATAAGATAATCCTCAAACAAATAACCAACAAAGATCTCAAAATGTTATTAATCATTTTTAACATTACACACTATAACAAATGAAATTATTTCTTATGATATAACAAGAAAGAGAAAAGGCAGCGATCCAGTATAGTACCGCCACTGAATCACCGCCTTAACGCTACATGAAATACAGGGAATTAACTAAAGTAGCGGGGCGCCGCGTAGTACTCCACCATTTTCTCCGCCAACCAACCGCCATCTTCACCGTTGGAATGAATAGTGGTGATACTGACGGTCGAACCGCCGCCCCACAGCACGGCAAAAACGTTATAATCCGGCAGATTTAACGCCTGCATCTGGCTCCAATCGTATCCGCCATCGCGGCGCAGAAAATCACCCACCGTCGCGACGCCATAGGTCGTGCTGTTCACCGCGGTATTTAACAGCGCCGGGGTAATGGTGTCGATATCGCTGCCAATCCGCGAATCCCCCATGAAGAAAGTACCGCCTGACGCAAAATGCGCCGCAGCGATTTTACTGGTCCCTTCCGCAACCGTCGGCATATGGCCGCCGGGGATCTGCCACAACATCGCCGGTTTCTGCAATGCTCTGGCGGTCTCCTTCACCATGCCCAGATAGTTCATCCAGCAGGTAGCGTTCCAGCCGTAGTGGGCTAAGGCATCCGGGCTGAAGCAGTCGCGTTCAAATTTATCAAATGCGATAAAGTCTGGCGCATAGTCGCCGCCGTACACGCCCAGTTCATTAATGAAGTCAGCGATCGCCGCCCCTTGTTCCCGCGGCGCGGCATTGACGCGCAGCAGCCAATCTGCCGTGCCCGTCGCCCAAACGTTGGTCTGCCAGCCGAAAGCGATGTCCGGCGCGAACTGGCGAACGATATAGTTAATCGCCTGTACGTAGCCGTACAAATCGTTGCTGAAAGTCGGCAGCGTCGGCGCGCTAAACCCTGGCATCGAAGGAAGCGCATTAATCGCCGCCGCCAGTTGGACATTGACCTGTACGCTATTGGCCTTACGCAGCGCGGTATAGCCATAAGGCTCCTGCTGCATGGCGCCAAGGAAGTCTGGATTCAGGACAAAGGTTGCCGGAACCGGATGCAGGTCATCTTTCCAGGATTGCGCCGCCAGACACTGGGTAATGAAGCTACCAAAGTGATTGCGTAGACGCTGTTCGTCCTGCAGGTCCGATACCGCGCTGCCGCCGCTAGCATTGGCGGTATAGACCACCATCACCGGCATCACCGCGCGGCCGGCATCGGCTTCGATTTCGCGAACCAAAGGTACGGTTTTATGGATCGGTAGCGAGGCATAATCAAGGAAGCCATCGCCGTTAGTGTCCACTTCCGCCGCCGGAATCGGATCGCCGCCACCATCAAAACCATCATATTTAAACAGCGCGCTGAACGGGACATTGCGATAAAGATCGACAGTCTCCGCCGCATTCACCGTCACGCCGCCGTGCGCCAGATAATTCGGCCAACCTTTTACCTGCAACGGAACGCCCTGGATAAACTCAAGCGTGACGTTATTAACGCTTTGCAGCAAACGCAACGGCGCGCTGACATCACAGCGCCACGGCGTACCGGCGATATACACATCCGCGACCTGCACGCTATATTCCCCGGCAGATAAACGCAGCGGTAATTTCTGCTGACGAGTATCGCTTGCCAGCACGAAACTGTACTGGTAGCTGCCGCAGCGGAAACGATAGCGTTGAGCTGCCGTACCCTGCGGTAAGCCTAATACCGTCACCGCGACTTCAACAAAGTTGTCGCTCGCAACGGGCGTTTTTTGTAGCGCAACGTCTGCCTGAGCCGTCGTGCCTACCTTCGGCACGAAGGTCGCAGGCTGCGCAGACGTTGTCAGCAACTGGTTGTTCATCGTCGTCGGCTGCAGGCAAATAGCATATTGATGATTTGCTAATAGCCGAGTGACGCGCTGCGGTTGGTTCGCCATCAGCGTCAGGGTACGTTCGCGTACACCTGCTTCCGACCACAGCTCAACGACGACTTCCGCGCCTTCCAGTTCATCATCCGCAAGCAGCAGCTCGATCGCGGCAAAGAGCACCGCTGGCTGATAAGCAATCGGGCACCGTTCAACGGCGTTACCGGACGAGAGTATCAATGTATAGTTTTCGGCAACGGGTGAAATTCTCATCTCGTCGTTACACAACTCCAGTACCGTAATACCGTAACTTCCTGCACTCAGATCGCCAATGGTTAGCGAAGCGCCCCATTCGCCGGCAAAGCGCTGCTGGCGGCCATCCGGATACTGCAGCTCAATCTCCGGCTTCAGCGAGGTGCTCTGCGCCTGCGTCGGGAATTGCACAATGATTTGCCCCTGGCGTCCAGGATCATGGGCCAGCGTCGCCGTCAGATCGCTAAGCGCGACGGGCGTTTGCGTGGCCGAAAGATAAAACTCCAGCACCGCCGATTTACCGGAAGCCAACAGATACTCGCCGTCGTTATTGATTGTGATGGTATTTTTTTCAATCGGCCAACCGCCATCGCTGGCCAGCGTTACCGCCTGATTCCCCAGCATGGTGCCGCTAAATGGGCTGTACGGATCGGGATGCGCTGTCGCGGTGAAACCTAATTTCAACTGATTAATATCGACGGACTGCGAATAGTGATTCGTCAGCGTCAGGGCAATACGTTGGTACCAGCTGGACGCTTTCACCTCCCCAGATACCAGGGTCAGTCCCGCGCCGGTAATCTCATCATCGATGGGCGCTTCAGGTTCTGGCTCAATATCATCAGCGGTATCATCCGCCGGTACTTCAGGTTCTGGTTCAACCTCATCAGCGGTGTCATCCGCCGGTACTTCAGGTTCTGGTTCAACCTCATCAGCGGTGTCATCCGCTGGTACTTCAGGTTCTGGCTCAACTTCATCAGCGGTATCGTCAGCCAGAGTTAACGTAAAGGTGGACATTTTTACCGGTACCTGGGTGGCAGCCAGGCTAAAAAACAGGGTACCGCTTTCCCCTGCCTGCAGCAGCAGTTCACTACTGTTGTTAATGATGATTTCATTGAATTCCAGGGTTCCCTGGGCGGTGTCACGCAAAGTTAACGAACGATCTCCTTTTAGCGTGCCTCCCGTATTGCCCCACGGATCCGGATGCCCGGAGGCGGTAAAGCTAATTGTCGCCAGGTTCAGATCTAGCGGGCGGTTACTTTCGTTTGTGAAGGTTAAAGTGACTTTCTGGTACCAGCTATTCACATCAATCTGGCTATTTTTAATTGCAATGGTCATCAACGCGATTCCTCATTCCCTGGTGGAAAAAAGCCCCGGAAAACCGGGGCTTTGTCATGGAGCCCATACCTCGTTTAGCGCAGAAGTATTAGTAAGCGCCTAAGTCAGTCCATGCGCCGCTCTGACCGCAGTTCAGGTCAGGCTGGTCGCCCTGGGACCACCATTTCACCTGGTAGTTGTGACCTTTCCAGCTCACGGTTTCGAAGGTACCCCAGCTTGCGCCGTATACGGTGTTAGCATCCCACAGCGCGTGTGGCGCATCCTGGTCTGCCGCATCATCGGTAGAGGCGTCATCTTCAGCCGGTGTAGTATCTTCGTCTGGAACCGGAATAATGTCGGTTTCATCTTCTTCTTCATCAGCCGGTTCAGGTTCGCCCTGAGATGCTAATGCTGGCACCGCCGTCAGCACAAAACGTTGCTGAGTGGAAGGTTCGTTGTAGCAGTCACGCACAAACAGAGTGAACTGGAAGGCCGTTTTCGCGCTCACTTCAGGCACCACAAACTCAATCACTTCCGCAGTTTTATCCGCGACGGTAATTTCAGACGGTACGCCCCAGCTGTAGCTCAGTTCATCATCATCTTCATCAGAAGAATTCGCGCCTGACAGCTGGACGGTAGAACCGCCGACAACCAGCAGCTCGATAGCGGCTTTTGGCGCATGATTGACATCAGTTGCCTTATCGTCTTCTTCAGATTCATCTTTTTCTACGTTGATGCCTTCGAAGTAGAACGGTTCCATATCGATGACTTCAGATTCAATTTCATAACCCAGACCTTCACGAGCCGCGTTCAGCAACACGCCATTGTCCTGATCGATAGTCCAGGTAAACATACCACCCAGACCCAGGCTTGCTGCATATTCGCCCTTCGCTTTTACTGAACGTGGAGTATCCAGAGACATGAACAGCTTGGATTCCGGGTTATACAGATAATCAGCATCAGCGACCTGGTCGGTGTAGACGTTGAAACCGTTACGGCCTTTCTGGTTTTCCAGATCCAGGTAGTTGTAGATCACGTCATACCATTCATTAGTGCCGGATTCGAAAGTACCGGTGGTATCGCCGTTACCTGGGTTATAGGTGCCTTTCAGCGGAGACAGCGACTCCAGCTCAACGTTACGGCCATTACGGGTATAGCCGGCATAACCAATGTTGATATTTTCAGCAGGGAAACCTTCAGACAGCAGATGCTCCACGATAGTGTTGACACCCCAACCGCCCTCTTCCAGCGCATTCAGGTTGGTGTGATGGGCAACGCTTTCCGCCCACGGGGTACCGAAGAAGTCATAGGTCATCAGGTTGATGCCATACAGACCTGCTTTAATCAGCGCTTTCACGTTGGAGTAATCAAAGGTCTTCACGACCGCGGAGCTGGCGATGGAGATTTTCACATTGCTCAGGCTGGCGGAATCCAGTTGCTTACGCAGTTCGCCAATAAGCAACGCATAGTTTTCACCATCTTCCGGGCCGCAAGGGTTGCCAGCGCCTTCGGCGTTCGGGTATTCCCAATCGATATCCACTTCGCTGAACATCGGGAACTGTTTGAACAGTTTCACCACGCCTTTAGCAAAGGTTTTACGTGCGGAATCAGACGCTGCAGTTTCATGGAAGCCGTTACTCATGGTCCAGCCGCCGATGCTCATGGACAGCACCAGGTTATGGCCCTGCTGTTTGGCTTTCGCCTGCAGATCGCGCAGACCGCCAAGCAGACCTTTACAATTTTCTTGAGTCACGGTCTTCGGATCAACATCCCAGCCGCTAACGCTATGTCCAACGTTGACGTAAGACTGGAAATCACCCCATGGATCAAGGAAAGTCGGTTCGTACTTAACTTTACCGCACTGTTCCGCGCCTTCAGCCACGACGTCACGATATTGGCCATCATTTTTATGGAAACCGGTCACGCCAACGAAGCCGAAAATAATTTTATCGTAAGCAGTCGGTGAGATATTGGTCAGGTCGTAGCCGCGACCGCGGTTATCTTTAGAATCGTCCCCTTGCAGGCGACCATCATACTGAGACCAGTCGGTATAATAGCCAAATACCTTCGGCTTAGTGGTTGCTGCTTTATATTTGTTATAGACCGGCTTTGCGACACGAGCTGATGTATAGCTATAGTTGCTAACTTCAGTTGCTGGGTTAAAACCATCAGCGGCGTTGCTGGTTTCGGTAAGAGTATCGCCTTTAATCAGTTTGCTGGTAGCCATTTTAAATTTCCTTTTAAGTTTAAAATTTATCGCAGTTCGTTCTGCGAGACCAATAATCCATTACTCACCCCAAATTAGCTAATCACAAAACCTCAGCAATTCATCAGCACTAAAAAATTATTTTAATGATGTCTACTCAGGAAACATCAACGTGGAATCATTGGGCAAATGAGGCCCGCCTTCCAGCAGGAAAGATAAAAAACAGACAGCATATTAAATATAATTTAGGTAGTAATTAACCGTCATTTAATTTGCATGAGATTATGTGACGAAGGTCTCCCCATCAAATGGCAATACAATAAAATCGATGACAAAAAATGGATTAAGCCATTTCTTGTGCAATATATTCACCAACGACAATCAGGATGTGCAAATCTAAAGGAAGACGTTATGAAAACTTATCTCATCAATAACAACTGCATCTACAATGAACAGAAATATGAACTAAGAACGAGCTCAAACTCGCAAGTTATTAGAATGACAGCAATGCGTTCTAAATGTCTTAGCTTCATTATTGAAAACGCTCATCTGGAGATTATCGAACGCCAGAAAATCACTAATGAGCTATGGGGTAGCAGAAGTCATTTTGTGAATGATGCCAATCTAACGCAGATACTGTATTTAATCAGACGAGACCTGAAGGCGTTGGGCATAAACGATCTCTTCATTACCATCCCGCGCCAGGGATTACAGGTCAATAAGGATATCGCCATTGAGAAAGTCGAACCAAAAAAACCAAAAGCCAGGAAGCAGTTTTTCCGTAAAACGCTGGCAGCCCTGACCACCGTCTTTTCCGTCACGCTAGGTACAATGATGTACATGCATATTCATTAATTCAGGGAGAAAAAAATGAATCCAATTATTGATGGAATTCTGGGGCTGGAAGGCGGTTACAGCGCCAACCCGAAGGATAAAGGCGGCGAGACTAACTGGGGTATCACAGAAGCAACGGCGCGAGCGCATGGTTACCAGGGGAAAATGAGTGAACTTTCTCACAATGAAGCCTATGCAATCCTGGAAACGGATTACTGGATCAAACCCGGCTTTGAACAAGTATCGCAACTTTCCTGGGCGGTGGCATTTGAACTCTGCGACGCCGCCGTGAATATTGGTCCCCATCACCCTTGCACGTGGCTACAGCGCTGGCTTAACGTGATGAACCGCGAGCAGCAGTATTATCCGGATATAAAAGCAGATGGCAGCATCGGCCCGCAAACCCTACATGCGCTAAATTCCTATTTATCGCAACGAGGTAAAGAAGGAGAAGCGGTGTTAGTGAAAGCGCTCAACTGTAGCCAGGGCGCTTATTATCTGGATATCTGCGAAAATCGCCGACAAAATGAAGAGTTCATTTACGGCTGGATTAAAAACCGAGTGACATAGTTGAGATAAACAAATCCGTAATAAAAGACTCAAGGATGAGCCTTTTATTATCTGATAATGCTATTTGAGTTTCGAACCGCCAACAGCACTTTTAACTTTCTCTCCGAGGATTTTTAAAATCGGGCCGGCAAATACACCGCCTAAACCAGCGGCCAACAACACCATGTTAAAGCTAAACCCTTTTTCGATAGCAATAGCACTAAGGAGAAAACTGGTAAAACAAGATATGACTATCTGCGTCAGGCAGGTCATAATCCCCTGATGGGCTTCGCCAGCCTCTTCTTTATTCCTGCGAAGCAGGAAACTAACGAACCCGCCCCAGGCGCCGATAGAAATAATGGTCAGAAGTATTTCTACTTCCAATAGTACAACTTCCGTTGTCTCTAAATGATTAGGAATAGACATAATCGCTCCTGAATAACTAAAGTTTAAAAAAGATTCATCAGGAGTGTAAACGGCGGAATAGCGGAAAGGTAATCAAAGAACATCATGACTAACCACATCATATTAATGACGGTAAGATGAGGAAACTTACCGTCTGAATGAGGACAGCGTATGTAACATGGAAACCGTTTCATTTATCGCTGATATATTTCTACTATTTTTGTTCCATGAAGCATAAACCTGCACGGATTTAAACATCAACTCAGGGGGCGGTTGGATAAAATTTATATCATATTTACGCTGATTTTTATAAAACAACGCCAGTTTCAAAGGTAACAGTGCAATCAATGCGGTTCTTTCTACCATGCTAACCAGCCCGGTGATAGAATCGCTACAATAGCCCATAGTACGTGAACCGTTATAATAAACATCATCTTTAAATAATCCGTTATCAGTGATGATGGTGGGTGAAGTAATCCCCGGTTGATACATGGCATGGCGGGAAGAGTAGAATTGATGCAAAGAAAGCTGCGACAGCTCGCTGAATAAATGACCTTTGGCACAAATACAGACAAAGTTTCTGAAGCTATCAATAATTTGATTATCGAGTCCGGGCTCAACCAGCGGTTCAGAACCGATCGATAAATCACATTGAGCGGTCAATAAAAGCTCTTTAGCTTTATCGCAGCTAATGTTGCGGGATGAAAAATGGTTGATAACGCCCTGCTCGAAAAGCGCGCTACCGTACAGTTGGGAAAGGTAATAACTTTCGATGAAATCGCTTCCAAGGATCGTAATCCGGGTGTCATCATCCTTGTTTTCCGGCAGAAAAGTATTGTCGACAAGCGACATGGCCTGACGGAAACTTTGGTGTATTTCGAGTGCTTTCGCCGTTGGCAGTAAACCATCTTTGCTTCTGACAAACAGCTCCTGCTGATAGAAGTTTTGCAGACGTCTTAATGCCAAAGAGACCGCGGCGGGAGTGATGGCCAATTTTTTCGCCGCCTTCGCGGCATTTCCTGCCGAAATGACAGCGTCAAGAACCTTGATTAAATTATAATCAAAGCCCTTATTGGCACCTTTCGATCCCATCCACTGTCAGCCTCTTTTATCGAAAAAAGCAATATAGATAATACTCAAAATAAATCAAATCCGGACATGCTAAACAAAGTATAGCGTTTCTATTCAAGGCTGAGGTTGGGACAGAAAAAAGCCTGAACAGGGATGTTCAGGCTTGTGCTAATAAGGTGATTAAACGCAATTAACGCGTTAAATCATCAAAGAATTTTTTCACGCCATCGAAGAAGCTTTTGGAACGCGGGCTGTTTTTCTCACCCGTCGGACCGCCAAAAGTTTCCTGCAGCTCTTTAAGCAATTGCTTCTGCTTGTCATTGAGGCCCACTGGCGTTTCTACCACCACGCGACACAGCAGATCGCCCTGAGCACCGCCGCGAACGGATTTAACGCCCTTGCCGCGCATGCGGAACAGTTTGCCGGTTTGCGTTTCGCCAGGAACTTTCAGGTTAACGCGGCCATCCAGCGTCGGTACTTCAATCTCGCCGCCAAGCGCAGCCATGGTGAAGTTGATCGGTACTTCGCAGTACAGATTATTCCCCTCACGTTCGAAGATCGCGTGCTGTTTGACCTGAACCTGAACGTACAGATCGCCCGACGGAGCGCCATGCTCGCCCGCTTCGCCTTCGCCAGCCAGACGAATGCGATCGCCGGTGTCGACGCCAGCCGGGATTTTCACCGACAAGGTTTTGGTTTTTTCAACGCGACCGTGACCGTGGCATTTATTGCACGGATCTTTAATCAGCGTACCGCGTCCCTGACAGTGCGGACAGGTTTGCTGAACAGCAAAGAAGCCCTGACGCATCTGGACCTGACCGGAACCGTGACAGGTTGGACAGGTCTGCGGCTGAGTACCTGATTTCGCACCGCTGCCGTGGCAGACATCGCACTCTTCCAGCGTAGGGATGCGGATTTCCTTGGTGACGCCACGGACCGCTTCTTCCAGCGTCAATTCCATGTTGTAACGTAGATCTGCGCCGCGTGCCGCGCGCTGACGACCACGACCGCCGCCGAAAATATCGCCGAACACATCGCCAAAGATATCGCTGAAATCCGCGCCGCCGCCAAAGCCACCACCGAAACCGCCGCCGCCCATGCCGCCTTGTTCAAACGCGGCGTGGCCGTACTGATCGTAGGCTGCACGCTTCTGGGCATCAGTCAGGACTTCATACGCTTCTTTGATTTCTTTAAATTTGGCTTCGGCCTCTTTGTCACCCTGGTTACGGTCCGGATGGTATTTCATGGCCAGGCGCTTGTACGCCTTTTTGATTTCACGCTCTTCCGCTGTTTTGGAAACGCCTAAAATCTCGTAATAATCTTGCTTTGCCATTGGTGTTTTTCAGCCCCTTAACATGCGTGCACGGGCGGAGAGGAAACCTCTTCGCCCGTGCCAGTGTTTTACCCGTTCAAAGGGCGATTATTTTTTGTCTTTCACTTCTTCGAACTCAGCGTCGACAACATCGTCATCCTTCGCGCTGCTTTCTTGAGCGTCAGCGCCGCCAGCCTGCTGCTGAGCGTGCTGCTGCTGAGCGATTTCCATCAGCTTCTGGGAAGCCTGGGCCAGCGCCTGCATCTTCGCTTCGATGTCCGCTTTGTCTTCACCTTTCAGAGAAGTTTCCAGTGCGGTCAGCGCAGACTCGATTGCAGTTTTGTCGTCAGCCGGCAGTTTGTCGCCTGCTTCTTCAACCTGCTTACGGGTGCTGTGCAGCAGATGGTCGCCCTGGTTACGGGTCTGAACCAGCTCTTCGAACTTACGGTCAGATTCAGCGTTAGCTTCCGCTTCGCGAACCATTTTCTGAATTTCTTCTTCATTCAGACCGGAAGAAGCCTTGATGGTGATCTTCTGCTCTTTACCGCTGTTTTTATCTTTAGCGGAAACGTGCAGGATACCGTCAGCATCGATATCGAAGGTCACTTCGATCTGCGGCATACCGCGCGGTGCTGGGTTAATACCATCCAGGTTGAACTGACCCAGAGATTTGTTATCGGAAGCGCGTTTACGCTCACCCTGCAGCACATGGATGGTTACCGCGGACTGGTTGTCTTCCGCAGTAGAGAACACCTGGCTGTGCTTGGTCGGGATCGTGGTGTTTTTGCTGATGAGCGCGGTCATCACGCCGCCCATGGTTTCGATACCCAGCGACAGCGGGGTAACGTCCAGCAGCAGAACGTCTTTAACATCACCAGTCAGTACACCACCCTGAACGGCTGCGCCGATAGCTACAGCTTCATCCGGGTTAACGTCTTTACGCGGTTCTTTACCAAAGAACTCAGCAACTTTCTTCTGCACCATCGGCATACGAGTCTGACCACCAACGAGGATCACGTCGTTGATATCGGAAACGGACAGACCGGCATCCTGCAGGGCAACTTTCAGCGGCTCGATGGAACGGTTAACCAGATCTTCAACCAGGCTTTCCAGTTTCGCGCGAGTCACTTTGATGTTCATGTGTTTCGGACCGGTCGCGTCTGCGGTGATATACGGCAGGTTAACGTCGGTCTGTTGAGCGGAAGACAGCTCAATTTTCGCTTTTTCTGCGGCTTCTTTCAGACGCTGCATCGCCAGCGGGTCGTTGCGCAGGTCAATACCCTGCTCTTTCTTAAACTCGTCAACGAGGTAGTTGATCAGACGAGTATCGAAGTCTTCACCACCCAGGTGGGTATCACCGTTGGTTGCCAGAACTTCGAAGGTTTTTTCGCCGTCAACTTCGTCGATTTCGATAATAGAGATATCGAAGGTACCACCACCGAGGTCGTATACCGCGATAGTGCGGTTGCCGACTTCTTTATCCAGACCGTAAGCCAGCGCAGCGGCAGTCGGTTCGTTGATGATACGTTTGACTTCCAGACCCGCGATACGACCGGCATCTTTGGTTGCCTGACGCTGAGCATCGTTGAAGTACGCAGGTACGGTGATAACAGCTTCAGTTACCGGCTCACCCAGATAATCTTCAGCGGTTTTCTTCATTTTTTTCAGCACTTCAGCAGAAATCTGCGGCGGCGCGGTTTTGGTGCCTTTCACATCAAGCCAGGCGTCGCCATTATCTGCGGCAACGATTTTGTACGGCATGATGGAAACGTCACGCTGAACTTCTTCATCCTGGAAGCGGCGACCAATCAGGCGTTTAATCGCAAACAGGGTGTTTTGCGGGTTTGTCACTGCCTGACGTTTAGCCGGCTGACCAACCAGAGTTTCACCATCCTGGGTATAGGCAATAATAGAAGGCGTGGTGCGATCGCCTTCGGCGTTCTCCAGCACGCGAGCGGTAGTGCCATCCATAATCGCTACACAAGAGTTGGTAGTACCCAGGTCGATACCAATAATTTTACCCATCTAAACGTCTCCACTAAAAATTCGATCAACATGTGGTTGTGAACCTGTAATAAGGGCGAAACGTGCGGTTTCAACTGCCCTGACATCATTTTTTTTCAGGTTCTTCACTGCGGTTGACTACAAGATGGGGTCGCCCTGGTTTTCATCAAGGGGCAGGCCAAAAAAAATTTTGCTGGCAAAACGCAGACGCGAGAGCAAACGACACGCCAGACGATAAAAATAACCGGTATAACCCATACAAAAAATAAATAGTAAATAAGAACATATTCATTGGATATCGCACTCGTTCGCCGAAGAGTTGGCCATTATCGCCGCGAAAGGTAAATTGCTGAAAAATACCCCGCCAGATCATAGACAGCCTCTGCACGCCTCATTATTATGCCGCGCCCCACCGCAAGTGGCGGGGTAATGCTTCCCTTTCTAATCATTATTTTGAGGAATTATGGGCAACACTAAGTTGGCTAATCCGGCACCGCTGGGCCTTATGGGCTTTGGCATGACCACTATTCTGCTTAACCTGGCAAATAGCGGCCTTTTCGCATTCGATGTAGCTATCCTGGCGATGGGCATTTTTTACGGCGGCATTGCGCAAATTTTTGCCGGCCTGCTCGAGTATAAAAAAGGCAACACCTTTGGTTTAACCGCTTTTACGTCCTACGGCTCCTTCTGGCTGACGTTGGTCGCGATCCTTCTGATGCCGAAAATGGGCCTGGCTGATGCGCCGAACGCGCACTTCCTGGGCATGTATCTCGGCCTGTGGGGTATCTTTACGTTGTTCATGTTCTTCGGCACGCTGAAAGCCGCGCGCATGCTGCAGTTCGTCTTCCTTAGCCTGACGGTACTGTTCGCGCTGCTGGCGATTGGTCACCTGGTCGATAACGAAGGCATTGTTAAAATTGCCGGTTGGGTCGGCCTGGTATGCGGCGCGAGCGCTATTTACCTGGCGATGGGTGAAGTGTTGAACGAGCAGTTCGGCCGCACCGTTCTGCCGATTGGCGAGCCACGCTAATGGCCTGCCGCCGCCCGCAAACCGGGCGGCGGCGTTAAATTTAACGCTGCAGTTCTCCTTGCGGTAAAACCGCCTGCGTCGTCAACCCCTGACGCAGCCAGATACCTAACCCCAGCCCCATCAGCGACAGCGCCAGTACGTACCAGGCCGGCGCCATCGGCGAAACCCCCATCAGCATCGTAACGGCGATCGGCGTCAGGCCGCCGAAAATGGCGTACGACAGGTTGTAGGAAAATGAGATGCCGGTAAAACGCACTTCCGCCGGGAAAGCGCGCACCATCACGTAAGGTACCGCCCCCACCACGCCGACACACAGCCCCACCGTCCCATACAGCAGAAACAGCCGCTGCGGGCTGGCGCCGGAAAGGTGGTAAAAGGCCCAACTGGCGGCCGCCAACAATAGGCTACCGACGATAAAAGTGCGGCTGGCGCCGAAACGGTCTGCCGCCAGACCGGCGAGTAGACAGCCGATGCACAGCATAATCGTGGCGATGCTATTGGCCTGCAGGGTAATCGCCGGCGCAAAGCCATAATGTTTTTGCAGCCAGACCGGCGACATCAGGATCACCACCACCACGCCGGCGGACAGCAGCCAGGTGAGCAGCATCGAAACGATGACGGCCTTCTGGTGCTTAAGCGCCACCGCCTTCACCGGCAACTCCTGCGCCAGCGCTTTGCGCTTCTGCATCTCCAGAAATATCGGCGTTTCCTGCAGCCAACGACGCAGGTACATCGCCACCAGGCCAAAAACGCCGCCCAGCAGGAAAGGAATACGCCAGCCGCCGTCGTGGATATCTTGCGGCGTCATGCTGGTGTTGATAAGCGTCGCCACCACCGAACCCAACAGGATCCCGACGGTCAATCCCGCGGTCAGGGTGCCGCAGGCGATACCGATGCGTTTTTCCGGGACATGTTCGGCCACGAAGACCCAGGCGCCCGGCACTTCGCCGCCAATCGCCGCCCCTTGCAAAATACGCATGAGCAGTAATAGCAGCGGCGCAACGATGCCCATTGAGGCATAAGTCGGCAGCAGACCGATCGCCAGCGTCGGCAGCGCCATGAGCAGAATGCTGAGGGTGAACATTTTTTTGCGACCGACCAGGTCGCCAAAGTGGGCCATGATAATGCCGCCAAGAGGGCGCGCCAGATAACCCGCGGCAAAAATACCGAAGGTCTGTACCTGACGTAGCCATTCCGGAATATCGGCCGGGAAGAACAGTTCGCCGACGACGGCGGCGAAGAAAACAAAGATAATAAAGTCATAAAACTCCAGCGCCCCGCCGAGGGCGGCCAGCGTCAGAGTTTTATAATCCTGTCGATTCAGTGCTCGGGTGTGTTGTGACATAACTGGCGCTTCGTCCGCAGTAATATTACGCAATGTGTAAAGTAAAAAACACTATACCGTAAATAAAACAGCACACCACCGGCGATGCAGGTTATATCAGCAATGCATTAAATTCAGGATAAAGTTTCACGCCGTGCGCTTTTCGGGCGAAAAGCTGCTACAACGCTCGCTTCCGTCTCCACATACGGTCCCTCAAGCAACTGTACACAATAAGGTACACTTGCGAAGACACCATGCACCAGCACCTTACCGTCCGCGTCTTTGACCCCTTCAAGGGTCTCCTGAATCGCTTTCGGCTGGCCAGGCAGGTTGAGGATCAGCGCCTGCTTGCGGATGACGCCAACCTGCCGGGAGAGGATAGCCGTCGGCACAAAGTGTAGGCTAACCTGGCGCATTTGCTCGCCGAAACCGGGCATGACGCGATCGGCAATCGCTAAAGTTGCGTCCGGCGTCACATCACGGCGCGCCGGGCCGGTGCCGCCGGTGGTCAACACCAGATGACAGCCCATCTCGTCAACCAGCTCGCACAGCGTTTGTTCAATGATGGGCTGTTCATCAGGGATCAGGCGAGTCTGCAGTTCAAAGGGCGTTGTCAGCGCACGCGCCAGCCACTCTTCCAACGCAGGAATACCTTTGTCCTGGTAAACGCCGCTGGAGGCGCGGTCAGAAATAGAAACTAAGCCGATGCGTAATTTATTCATATTCATTCCGTTCAAATAGTGCAATTAAGCGGAATGATACACGCTGGAGAGAATTACAGACAGGATTCAAAAGAAGTAGCGTGACCGGTAGCCCGGTCACGCTGGGATGATTACAGCAGGTCGCCGATCATTTTTTCCAGTTTTTCCTGGTCGATGGCAAACTTACGGATACCTTCCGCCAGTTTGTCTACCGCCATCGGATCCTGGTTGTGCTGCCACAGGAACTGGGATTCAGTAATGCGTTCCGGACGCGCTTTCACTTCGCCGCTGAACGCCAGTTTACGTTCGACAGCGCCTTCGCTTTCCGCCAGCTCTTTCAGCAGCGCAGGGGCGATGGTCAGACGGTCGCAACCGGCCAGCTCAAGGATTTCGCCAACGTTACGGAAGCTTGCGCCCATCACGACGGTTTCATAGCCGTGCTGCTTGTAGTACTCGTAGATTTCGCTAACGGAAACCACGCCCGGATCTTCTGCCGGCGCGTACTCTTTCTTATCCGTGTTCGCTTTGTACCAGTCGAGGATACGGCCAACGAACGGAGAAATCAGGAAGACGCCCGCTTCGGCGCAAGCGCGAGCCTGAGAGAAGGAGAACAGCAGGGTCAGGTTACAGTTGATGCCTTCTTTTTCCAGCTGCTCAGCGGCGCGAATGCCCTGCCAGGTGGAAGCCAGTTTGATCAGGATACGATCGTTGCCGATACCGGCATCGTTATACAGTTTGATCAGGCGTTTCGCTTTCGCGATAGAGGCGTCGGTGTCATAGGACAGACGGGCATCAACTTCGGTAGAAATACGGCCCGGGATCAGTTTAAGGATTTCGAGACCGATGTTCACCGCCAGTTTGTCGGAAGCATCGATAATCTGCTGCGCGCGATCGCTGCTCTGGCCGCGAGCCCAGGCAACAGCGTCGTCAATCAGCTTACGGTACTCAGGGATCTGAGCCGCGCCGAGGATCAAAGAAGGGTTGGTGGTGGCATCCTGAGGCTGATACAGCTTCATTGCCGCGATATCTCCGGTGTCAGCTACGACAGTGGTGTACTGACGCAGAGAAGTCAATTTATCCGTCATGATAGTGTTTCTCTTAAACAGCAGTTAAGGGGATGTAACCGGTCTGCCAAGATGATAACACGCCATAGGGTCAGCGCAACCGCCGACAATGCAAGAGCGCAGAGTGTGATAAACTCGACATATTAATTATCTGAATGCTAAAGGATTGTCACCGGAGTGGTAGCGCTTACACCGCGCGCCGGCATGGACAAGAGGACGTTTAATGCCTGATTTTCTCTCGTTTATCAATGAAATACTCTGGGGCTCGGTAATGATTTACCTGTTACTGGGCGCCGGTATTTGGTTCACCTGGCGAACGGAGTTTATTCAGTTCCGTTATATTCGCCAGTTTGGCAAAAGTCTTAAAAAAAGCCTTCGCCCGCAGCCCGGCGGATTAACGTCTTTTCAGGCGCTGTGCACCAGCCTGGCGGCTCGCGTCGGCAGCGGTAATCTGGCGGGCGTGGCGTTAGCGATTGCCGCCGGCGGCCCAGGCGCCGTGTTCTGGATGTGGGTCTCCGCACTACTCGGCATGGCCAGTAGCTTCGCCGAATGTTCGCTTGCCCAACTGTACAAAGAGCGCGATGGCGAAGGCCAGTTTCGCGGCGGCCCGGCGTGGTATATGGCCCGCGGCCTCGAGATGCGCTGGATGGGCGTGGTCTTCTCAATTCTGCTTCTGCTGGCCTATGGGGTGATTTTTAATACCGTGCAGGCCAACTCGGTGGCGCACGCCATGGCCTATGCCTTCGATTTGCCGATAGTCGCCGTCGGCGCCGCGCTGGCTGCCGCAACACTGTTGATTATCGTCCGCGGTCTACGCGGCGTGGCGCGATTGATGCAGTGGTTTGTGCCGCTTATGGCTCTGATATGGGTGGGCGCCAGTCTGTTGATTGGCCTCTGGCACTTCGCCGCCCTGCCGGCGGTTTTTGAAACCATCTTCCGCTGCGCTTTTGGCTGGCAGGAAGCGGCGGCGGGCGCGGTGGGTTATACCATCAGCCAGGCGCTTACCGGCGGTTTCCAGCGCGGGATGTTTTCCAACGAAGCAGGCATGGGTTCAACGCCAAATGCTGCCGCTGCCGCTGCATCATGGCCTCCGCATCCCGCGGCGCAGGGCATCGTACAGATGATTGGCGTCTTTATTGATACCATTGTTATCTGTACCGCCAGCGCGGTCATTATCATGCTGGCGCCGCGCGAAAACCGCGACAGTGCGGTCAGCGGTATTCAAACCATGCAGCACGCGATGGGCGATCTTATTGGCAGTTGGGGACCGGGATTGGTGGCTGCCGTGCTACTGTTCTTCGCTTTCAGTTCGATTGTCGCCAATTATATTTATGCCGAAAACAATCTGATCTTCCTGCGTCTCAATAAGCCGCTACATATCTGGACGCTCCGGGTTATCACCGTGTTGATGGTACTGACAGGCACCCTGGTGAGTCTTCCGGTGGTCTGGCAACTGGCGGATATTATTATGGCGCTAATGGCGATCACCAACTTAACGGCGATTTTGCTGCTGTCGCCAACGGTTCGGCTCCTCGCCAGCGATTATCTGCGCCAGCGCAAACTCGGCGTGCAACCGGTCTTCGACCCCGCTCGCTATCCGGAAATTCAGCAACATCTGGCGCCCGGCGCCTGGGATGAGATACCGCGTGAATAGCGCGGTAATCGCAGCAATCGATCCCACCGTACTCTTTTTTTGTTAAAATTCGTCGAAATTCCCTGCAAGGACTGGATATGCTGATTCTGATTTCACCTGCTAAAACGCTCGATTATCAAAGCCCGCTGGCAACGACGCGCTATACCCAGCCCGAACTCCTGGAGCATTCTCAACAGCTTATCGGTATCGCCCGTAAGCTGACGGCGCCGCAAATCGGTAAGCTGATGAGCATCAGCGATAAGCTGGCCGATCTCAACGCCACCCGTTTTCACGACTGGCATCCGGACTTTACCCCGCAGAATGCCCGTCAGGCGATACTGGCGTTCAAAGGCGACGTTTATACCGGTCTGCAGGCCGAAACCTTTAGCGAAGCGGATTTCGATTTTGCCCAGCAGCATCTGCGCATGCTTTCCGGCCTTTACGGCGTATTACGCCCGTTGGATTTGATGCAGCCTTACCGTCTGGAGATGGGTATTAAGCTGGAAAATCCGCAGGGCAAAGATTTGTATCATTTCTGGGGCGATATCATCACCGATAAGCTCAATCAGGCGCTGCAGGCCCAGGGCGACGATATCGTCATCAACCTGGCATCCGATGAGTATTTTAAATCGGTCAAACCGAAAAAATTGCAGGGACGGTTGATTAAGCCGGTATTCCTCGATGAGAAAAACGGCAAATTCAAGGTGATCAGCTTCTATGCCAAAAAAGCGCGCGGTCTGATGAGCCGCTACATCATTGAAAACCGTTTAACCCGTCCGGAACAGCTGCAGGCGTTTAATAGCGAAGGCTATTTCTTTGATGGGGAAGCTTCGGAGAAAGGCGAACTGGTGTTTAAGCGCCACGAGCAGTAAAAACGACGACACCCCTGTCCGGTAACCGACAGGGGTGTTTTCAGTCTTAATTAGCCCATCATCAGCTTACGCAGCGCGGCGAAATCAGCCGGCAGATTATGCGACAGCAGCGGCAGGTCGGCGCGGTCAGCCAGTTCTTTCGGCAGCGGCAGCGTCTCCTGCAGAATCTCTTCTACGCTCTCTTTGAATTTCGCCGGATGCGCGGTACCGAGGAATAACCCGTACTCGCCCGGTTGCAATTGGTCGCGCAGCGCGCGATAAGCAATCGCCGCATGCGGTTCAGAGGTGTAGCCGATGGACTTCAGTTCACGCATGGTTGCTTTGGTGGTTTCATCATCAACCGCGGCGTATCCCAGCTCATTAAGACGCCAGATTTTGCGGCGGAACAGCTCTTCCACGCGCGGCCAGTTGTTCGGTTGGCTGACGTCCATGGCGTTAGACAGGGTCGCCTGCGTCGCCTTCGGCGCCCAGTTGCCATCCTGCAGGAAGCGCGGCACGGTATCGTTGGCGTTGGTAGCGGCAATAAAACGCTTAATCGGCAGCCCCAGCGATTTCGCCAGCAGGCCGGCGGTGAGATCGCCGAAGTTGCCGCTTGGCACCGACACCACCAGCTGGTTACGGGCCTCCTGCGGCAGCTGCGCGACCGCCTCGAAGTAGTAGCAGATCTGCGCCAGCAGACGACTGATATTAATAGAGTTGGCGGAGTTGAGGCCAAGCGCGACCTTCAGCTCTTCATCGTCAAACGCCTGCTTAACCAGCGCCTGACAGGCGTCGAAATCACCGTCAATCGCCACGGTTTCGATGTTGCCGCCCAGGGTGCAGAACAGCTTCTCCTGCAGCGGGCTAATCTTACCGCGCGGATAGAGGATAACTACTTTGACGTTCGGCAGGCCGTAGAAGGCATGCGCCACGGCCGCGCCGGTGTCGCCGGAGGTCGCGGTCAGGATCGTCACCGGCTTATCGCCTGCGATATGCGTCAGCATCTGGGCCATAAAACGGCCGCCAAAATCTTTAAACGCCAGGGTCGGGCCGTGGAACAGCTCCAGGCAGCCGACATCATCCTGTACTTGAGTGACCGGCGCCGGGAAGGCGAACGCCGAAGCTACGCGGGCCTGCAGTTCATTCTGCGGGATCTCATCGCCAATAAAGGCCGACAGGATTTTCGCGCTGCGGGTCACGAAATCCTGCTCCAGCATTTCGTCGATTTCGGTCAGATTGAATTCCGGCAAATCGTGCGGAAAGAACAGCCCCTGTTGTTTGCCAAGCCCTTGCGTCACGGCCTGCGCAAAGCTGACCTGTTCGTTATGATCTTTTAAGTTATACAGTTTCATCACTTATCCCACTACTCGAGCGCCCGCCGTGTCCAGCCGGCAAATATGAACGAAGCCTTCCTGATTTTGCAGATAATGCGCGGCCAGCCAGTCGGCGACGCGCTGCGCGGTGTCCGGTTTATCGCACAACGCGAACAGCGTCGGGCCGGAGCCGGAAATACCACAAGCCTGCGCACCGATTTCCATCGCCGCCTGACGCGCTTCGCTGAAGCCCGGCAGCAGTTTGGTGCGGTACGGTTCGGCAATAACATCTTTCATTAACTTTGCCGCCAACTGCGGCTGACGGCTATAGCAGGCGTGAATAAAACCTGCCAGATGGCGACCATGGGCGATGCAATCCTGACGGCGATACTGTGCCGGAAGAATCGCGCGCGCTTCGGCGGTAGAGACCTTAATACCCGGATAGGCCAGCACCCACAACCATTCATCAAAACCCGGGATCTGCTGGCTGATGATGCCTTGCTCTTCAATCATCAACTGCATACCGCCAAGATAGCACGGCGCCACGTTATCATAGTGAACGCTGCCGGAGATGCGCCCTTCCATCTCGCCCATCAACGCCAGCATCCGGTTTTCATTCAGCGGCTTGCCGCAGTGTTCGTTCATCGCCACCAGCGCGGCGACCACCGAACAGGCGCTGGAGCCAAGGCCCGAGCCAATCGGCATATTCTTTTCCAGGGTCATCGCCACCGGAACCGTTTTACCGATCTCGCGGCAAAAGGCTTCCCAGCATTGATAGACGATATTTTCCTGCGGCGCCGACGGTAATTTTCCGGCAAAGCGGCCTACGTTACGCAGGCTAAACTCCGCCGCCGCCTCTACCGAGACGTTATCACCCAGCAACGTGCCGTCGACCGGCGTCACCGCGGCCCCCAGCACATCAAACCCGACGCTCATATTGGCACTGGAAGCCGGGGCGTATACTTTGACCATCTTAAACTCCTAACTTCCATGACAGGGTACGCAGCAGGTCGGCGAACACGCCAGCCGCGGTTACGTCGTTACCCGCGCCATAGCCGCGCAGCACCAGCGGCAGCGGCTGATAATAGTGGCTGTAAAACGCCAGCGCGTTCTCGCCGTTCTTCACCTTATACAGCGGATCGTTACCGTCCACTTCGGCGATTTTCACCCGGCAGACGCCATCTTCTTCAATATTGCCGACGTAACGTAAGACTTTACCCTCGTCGCGCGCTTTAGCAACCCGCGCGGCGAATTGATCGTCAAGCGTCGGCAGGCGCGCCATAAAGCTATCGACATCGCCGCTGGCATCAAAATCGGCAGGCAGCGCAGGCTCAACGATAATGTCCGAGAGCTCCAGCTCGCGCCCGGTTTCGCGGGCAAGGATCAGCAGCTTGCGCGCCACATCCACGCCGGAAAGATCGTCGCGCGGATCCGGTTCGGTATAGCCCATCTCACGCGCCAGTTTAGTGGCTTCGGAGAGGCTCATCCCTTCATCCAGCTTACCAAAAATGAATGAAAGCGAGCCAGACAGAATCCCGGAGAAGTGCAGCAGTTCATCGCCTGCATTCAGCAGGTTCTGCAGGTTTTCAATGACCGGAAGACCCGCGCCGACGTTGGTGTCGTAGAGGAATTTGCGCCGCGAGCTGCTGGCGGCGTGGCGTAACTGGTGATAGTAATCCAGTGAAGAGGTGTTGGCCTTTTTATTCGGCGTCACCACGTGGAAACCTTCACGCAGGAAGTCAGCGTACTGGTCGGCTACCGCCTGGCTGGAGGTACAGTCAACGATAACCGGGTTCAGCAGGTGATACTCCTTCACCAGGCGGATTAAACGGCCCAGATTAAAGGGTTCTTTCGCTTCCGCGAGTTCGCCACGCCAGTTTTCCAGATTCAAACCATGGACGTTGGTCAGCAGCGCCTGCGAATTGGCGACGCCGCATACGCGCAGATCGATATGCTTGCCCTTCAGCCAGCTCTGCTGGCGTTTAATCTGTTCGATTAACGCGCCGCCGACGCCGCCGACGCCAATCACGAAGACTTCAATAACCTGGTCGGTGTTAAACAGCATCTGATGCGTCACGCGCACGCCAGTGGTCGCATCGTCATTGCTGACGACCACCGAAATTGAGCGCTCGGAAGAGCCCTGGGCAATCGCCACGATATTAATATTGGCGCGCGCCAGCGCGGCGAAGAATTTCGCCGAGATACCGCGCAGCGTACGCATCCCATCACCCACGACGGAGATGATCGCCAGCCGCTCCATGATTGACAACGGCTCCAGCAGACCTTCTTTCAATTCGAGATAAAATTCATCTTCCATCACCCGCTTCGCGCGAGCGCAGTCGCTTTGCGGCACGCAGAAGCTGATGCTGTATTCCGAAGAGGATTGGGTAATCAGCACCACAGAGATACCGGCACGGGACATGGTGGCAAAGACGCGCGCCGCCATGCCAACCATGCCCTTCATTCCCGGTCCGGAAACGTTGAACATCGCCATATTGTTGAGATTCGAGATCCCTTTTACCGGCAGGCCGTCTTCATCAAGGCTGGCGCCGATAAGCGTTCCCGGCGCCTGCGGATTACCGGTATTTTTAATCAGGCATGGGATCTGGAACTGGGCGATGGGCGCGATGGTGCGCGGGTGCAGCACCTTAGCGCCAAAATAGGAAAGCTCCATCGCTTCCTGATAAGACATGGATTTCAACAGGCGCGCATCCGGTACCTGACGCGGATCGCAGGTATAAACGCCATCGACGTCGGTCCAGATTTCGCAGCAGTCGGCACGCATACAGGCGGCCAGCACGGCTGCGGAATAGTCAGAGCCATTACGCCCCAGCACCACCAGTTCACCCTTTTCATTGCCGGCGGTAAAACCGGCCATCAGCACCATGTGGTCTGCCGGGATTTGGCTGGCGGCGATACGGCGAGTGGATTCAGTAATATCGACAGTGGATTCAAGGTAGTGGCCGACGGCCAGCAGTTTTTCGACCGGGTTAATCACGCTGACTTTATGACCGCGCGCTTCCAGTAGCGCCGCCATGATAGCGATAGAGAGCTTTTCACCGCGACAGATCAACGAGGCGTTAACGCCGTCCGGGCACTGCCCCAGCAGGCTGATACCGTGCAGGACGTGTTTAATCTGCGCAAACTCTTGATCAACGAAGGTTTTCAGCTGTGCGAGCGGGAAGCCCGGCTGCATGTCGGCCAGCCCCTGCAGCAGGTCGGCAAAGATACGTTCGGCATCGGCGATATTGGTCAGAGCGTCCTGGCCGCTGATAGTTTTTTCAATCATCGCGACCAGATGGTTGGTAATTTTCGCCGGGGCAGACAGCACGGTCGCAACCTGCCCCTGCCTGGCATTGCTCTCCAGAATATCGGCAACTCGCAGAAAGCGTTCTGCATTTGCCACTGATGTACCGCCGAACTTCAACACTCGCATGGTTCTTACCCCTTGATCTTTTGTCAAAAAAAAAGCCCGCACTGTTCAGGTGCGGGCTTTTTTCTGTTGTTTCCTGTACGCGTCAGCCCGCACCGTTACCTGTGGTAATGGTGGTGGTGATAATGGTGGTAATCATGCCGATGCGATTCATGGATGTTGTGTACTCTGTATTTTTATCTGTCTTGTGTCCTGCCTATATTGGTTAAAGTATCTGCCTGCTTAAGTCAACGAATTTCTAAATTGGCGACTTTTCAACCAACACCATCATTCCGCCACAGCGCCCCGATATTTCCGCCGCATAACCAGACTGTTGCTATTGCAATCAGTACACAAAACCATAAAAAAAACTTATTACGGTATTTTATTCCGGAAGACTTTTTTCAATATCATGCAACAAACGATGCAGCATGGCGGTGTCGCGCTGCTGTAACAGGCCGATTCGCTGTTGTAGCCAGTCGGCCAGTTTCATGTCGTCATCGACCCCCAACCGTCCAAGTAGTGAAAGCGCCCGCTGACGAAGCGCCTGCAGTTGTTTTTCGTCGGTTTCAGGCTGCTGAACCGCAGTCTGCTGCTGCAGTGAGCTCAGCTGATAGCAATACACCATCACCGATTGCCCAAGATTCAAGGAGGGATAATCGGCGACCATCGGCACGCCGGTAAGCACATCGGCCAGCGCCAGTTCATCGTTAGTTAATCCGGAATCTTCACGGCCAAAGACCAGCGCCGTATGTTTCATCCATTGTGCTTTTTCTTCCAGCAGCGGTAGCAACTGCTGCGGCGTGGCGTAGTAGTGAAAACGCGCGCGACTGCGGGCGGTAGTGGCGACGGTAAAGTCGACATCGTGCAGGGCCTGCTCAAGCGTCGGGTAGGTTTTTATATTATCTAAAATATCTCCCGAACCATGCGCCACCCAGCGCGCGGCGGGCTGCTGATGCGCTTCGCTATCGACAATCCGCAATTCGCTGAATCCCATGGTTTTCATCGCTCGCGCCGCCGCGCCCACGTTCTCCGCCCTGGCGGGCGCCACCAAAATAATTGATAAACGCATTGTGCTTCTCTTTATCCTCTTACGCGGCGCGACTCTGCGGTCTCCCCCATTTTACGCGGCGAAAATTTACAAATTTGCAACAAAAATCACTAAAAATGGGCTTTCTTACTCTTAAAAAAAACTAAACTGTTCACATTGGACACCAATACGGAGTATGTTAACAGAACGCATTTATCCATATGTTTGGCAATGATATTTCAGTTTTCATTTGCCCACAGGCTTAGGATTCACTGCATTTATTAATTCATAGTTGCAACTAATTGAGCTGTGTAAGAAATGTGACGATAAGTCGCAAATCGATGCAATGATTTCACAAGACTGTTAACGTGCTACAATTGAACTTGATATATGTCAACGAAGCGTAGTTTTATTGGGTGTTCGGCCTCTCTTAGCCTGTTATGTTGCTGTTAAAATGGTTAGGATGACAGCCGTTTTTGACACCGTCGGGTCCAGAGGGAAAGTACCCACGACCAAGCTAATGATGTTGTTGACGTTGATGGAAAGTGCATCAAGAACGCAATTACGTACTTTAGTCATGTTACGCCGGACATGTTAATTTGTGGCATGTACCAGGCAGGTCAGGGACTTTGGTACTTCCTGTTTCGATTTAGTTGGCAATTTAGGTAGCAAACATGCAGACCCCGCACATTCTTATCGTTGAAGACGAGTTGGTAACACGCAACACGTTAAAAAGTATTTTCGAAGCAGAAGGTTATGATGTATTCGAAGCGACCGATGGCGCGGAAATGCATCAGATCCTGTCTGAAAATGATATCAACCTGGTGATCATGGATATCAACCTGCCAGGTAAAAATGGTCTTCTGCTGGCGCGTGAACTGCGTGAGCAGGCTGACGTCGCGCTGATGTTCCTTACCGGCCGAGACAACGAAGTTGATAAAATTCTTGGCCTCGAAATCGGCGCCGATGACTATATCACTAAACCGTTTAACCCGCGTGAACTGACTATCCGCGCGCGCAACCTGCTCTCCCGTACCATGAACCTCGGTACCGTGAGCGAAGAGCGTCGCAGCGTTGAGAGCTACAAGTTCAACGGTTGGGAACTGGATATCAACAGCCGTTCGTTGGTGAGCCCAAACGGCGAGCAGTATAAGCTGCCGCGCAGTGAATTCCGCGCGATGCTGCACTTCTGCGAAAACCCGGGCAAAATCCAGTCGCGCGCAGAGCTGCTGAAGAAAATGACCGGTCGCGAGCTGAAGCCGCATGACCGTACCGTGGACGTGACCATTCGTCGCATTCGTAAGCATTTCGAATCCACGCCGGATACCCCGGAAATCATCGCCACTATTCACGGTGAAGGTTACCGCTTCTGTGGCGATCTGCAGGAATAACTTCGGTTATGCCGCAGCTATAATGCAAAAACAGCGCCTTCTGGCGCTGTTTTTTTATGTCTCTTTTACTTCCAGATACGTAACGTGTCGTCATCCTTACTTTGCGGTTTTTCCGGATTGCTTTGCGGTAGTGACAAGGCGTACCAGTCCACGCGGCGGGTCAGGAACATCAACGCGCACAGCGCCAGCAGTAGCACTCCGGTGCCAAGCAGCAACGCGCTATCCTCAGAACGCAACAGTAACCACATCACGCCATCCAGCAGCAGTAGCGCTGCAACAAATAACAGACTATTACGCCACCCTTTCAGTACCGCCTGTAAATAAACGCCGTTTATCACCGCGCCAATCAGGCTGGCAACGACCCAGGCAGGCGTAAACCCAACATGTTCCGAGAGCGCCAGCAACA
Source organism: Klebsiella sp. CN_Kp104 (assembly GCF_040064515.1). Taxonomy (NCBI): domain Bacteria; kingdom Pseudomonadati; phylum Pseudomonadota; class Gammaproteobacteria; order Enterobacterales; family Enterobacteriaceae; genus Klebsiella; species Klebsiella sp. CN_Kp104. Next base: position 56,866 of record NZ_JBEAII010000031.1, read on the forward strand.
CCAGGTAGAACATCACCAGCGATAACCCCACCAGCAGATACTGCATTGGATGCAGACGGCGATGCGTCAGGCTCTCGAAAACGAAGAAGGCCATAAAAGTTAACGCGATTAACAGGATGGCGTATTTAGTCGCCCGATCGGTGAGCTGATATTGATCGGCCTGCGACATCACGTCCACGCTGAAGGCGGGTAAACGCGGCCATTCAATATCGGTATCATCGTTGAAATAGCTGCCCATATTGTTGGCGAACCAGCTGCTTTGCCAGTGCGCGCTATAACCCGAGGCGCTCACTTCGCGCTTTGTAGGCAGGAAGTTGCCCAGGAATCCCGGATGCGGCCAGTTACTGGTTAGCCGCAGCTCGCTGTTGCGGCCCAACGGTACGACGGAGAAGTCGCCGGTACCATTAAGATCGAGGGTAAAAGCAATCTCCAGCGGTTTGTTGTCTGCGGTTAATGCCGGCATCGGCATATGAATGCCCATACCGCCGCCGTTCAATCCCAGCCCCGGTTCAACGACCAGTGCCGTACCGTTAATGACCGGCGCGTTGATGGCGCCTATGCCGCGGGCATCGCTCACGCTGAGAACTAAAAACGGCTTTCCTAACGTGGTATTCGCTTTTTTCAGCTCCGTCAGCCGCGTAGGATCATACTGCGCCTTAATTTGCAGGGTGTTATGCCAGACCTGCCCACTGTAAATGCCGACTTTTCTCGACTCCACATTTTGCGCGCCGCTGACCGCCAGCGATTCCGGTAGCCAGTAGTAGATCCAGCTACGCTGATATTCGACCTCTTTTTGGTTCTCCATTCGGGTCAGCGTCTCGGTTACCGGGATGGCGATCAGCGGCCCGGCCAGCTTTTGTGAACCGCTGGTGCTGTGCTCTATCGCATCCACAACATCGCTACGATAGTCCGCCCGCTCGACAATAAGCGCTCTGACCATCATCAGCGGCACGGACAACAGCAAAATACAGCCCAACAACGTACTAATTTTCCAGAACAACGGTGATTTCATCATAGCCTTCTCCCAATCGTGATGGGCTCACTGTAAGGGGGCTATGTGCAGTGTGTTTGAAGCTATGTGAAGGGACGGTGAAGATGTAGCGTCGCGACCACGCCGCCTTCGGGGCGATTGTGCAAACTAATATCGCCCTGATGTAGACGCGCGACTTCACGAACGAACGCCAGGCCAAGACCACTGCTTTTATGGCCGTCATCACGCGGCAGCGAGTAAAAGCGTTCAAAGATGCGCTCCAGCGCAAAATCAGGAATTCCGCTACCGTTATCCGTGACGCTCAACCACGCCTCTTCATTACGCATCTCTACCGCCAGGGAAATTTCGCCGCCGCGGGGGGTAAAGTCAATCGCATTGTCGATAAGATTGCCCAGCGCCTGCCCCAGTAGTTCGCTATCGCCATTCACCGTTACCCCGCTCTCCTGCCAGCGTAAGGTGATGGCTTTCGCCGCCAGCGCAATGTCGCGGTCTTCAGCCAGACGTTGGAAAAGCGCATCAACCGAAACCAACTGCGGCGTTATCTCCAGACGATTTTCCAGCCGCGCCTGCTGCAGCAGTTTTTCCACCAGCAGTTGCATACGCGTATTCTGCGCAAGAATATTGGCGGTGAAACGCGCGGCGATCTCGGGCGGCGGCCCCTCGCGCAGGATCTCCGCCGCGCCGCGAATGGCCGCCAGAGGGCTTTTGAGTTCATGCGTAAGATCGTAGACATAGTTTTCAATCGCGTTTTTGCCTTCAAGCTTCACGCGCATGCTCTCCAGCGCCTGCGCCAGCTTGCTTAGCTCGCGACTACCGACGTTCGGTAGAGGTAGCGGACGCTCGGCGGTCACCGAATCGGCGTAACGCACCAGTTTGCCAATTGAGAAGTTAATCCACCAGACGATCCCGCCGCCGATCAGTAAAGCGATCCCCAACAACGCGCCGCCAGCCCACAGGATCCGCCGCTCGCTGCGTTTAATCACCGGCGTCATGGCCAGATTAGGTTTGCCGACGCTCACCACGCCGATGATACGGCCGTTATCCATTACCGGTGCGGCAATGTACATGACTGAGCTATTATCATCATCAGGATCGCTGCGCGTGCTGCGCGCGCCGTACTGGCCGCGTAGGGTCAGCCAGACGTCGTTCCAGCGCGAATAATCCTGGCCCACCGCCTGCCCGCTGGAGTCAAACACCACCTTTCCCTGAGCATCCGTCAGATAGACGCGATACTCATTGCGCATTTTCCTGATACCGCTGATATTGGCGTTGATGGGCTGCTGATTAAGCGACTGAAACGCCTGCGCCAACCGCCCTTGCTGCGGGTTTGCCGAAAGCAGGTCATCACGAGCCAGCGCCGCCAGTAGCGTTGCAGTATCGTTAAGCGTGCCTTCCGTTGCCCGACGCACGCCCGGTTTGACTTCCTGCACAAATATTGAGAGCACAAACCACGCGGCAATGGCGACAATCAAAAAATAACCCAGCAGCAGGCGCATCCCGATACGCATCAACAGCCTCCCAGGCTATAGCCCAAACCGCGATGCGTATTAATAGGGTTAACATTCGGATTCACCGCCCGCAGCTTGGCGCGCAGGGTCTTGATATGGGTATCGACGGTGCGATCGATACTCTCGTAGGCATCGCTCCATACCAGTTCCATCAGCTGCTGGCGGGAGAATACGCGACCGGGGGCGTTGATTAGGGTTTTCAGCAGCAGGAATTCGTAACGCGTCAGATTCAACGGTTGGCCAAACCAGCTTATCGCCATCGCCTGCTCATCCAGCAGGAACTCGCCAACGCGCACCACCGGCGAAGGAGCTGAAAATTTCTGTAGCCGACGCAGAACGGTACGTACCCGCGCGCAAACTTCGCGCGGCGAAAATGGTTTGGCGATGTAGTCATCAGCGCCAATTTCCAGTCCCAGCAGCTTATCAACCTCTTCGCTGCGTGCGGTCAGAAACAATAGCGGCAATGCCGGATGGCGCGCCAGCAGTCGTCGGCATAGTTCAAAGCCGCTAATATCGGGCAAACCAACGTCGAGGATCGCTAAATCCGGGATCTGATGCAGCGCCGCATCAAGCGCGGGCAACCCGCGCCCGAAAACGGTCACGTCGAATCCTTCCTGCTGCAGCATGTAAACAAGGGTATCGGCGATACTCTGTTCATCCTCAACTAACCAAATCCGTGGCTGTTGCATTGCGACTCCCGTTTATTTATTCCAGGGCATGATTGGCACGGCGCTGATGGCATTCTTCGGCGAGCCGTCGACCACTTTATCCGAATAGGTCAGATACACCAGCGCATTACGTTTAGCGTCAAAGAAGCGAACGACCTGCAGTTTTTTGAACACCAGCGAGGTACGTTTCTGGAACACGACATCGCCCTGACTTTTGCCGTTTTTGATCTTGTCCGTCAGCTCAATCGGCCCGACCTGCTGACAGGAGATGGCGGCGTCTGAGGTATCTTCCGCCAGCCCCAACCCGCCTTTAATACCGCCGGTTTTCGCCCGACTGATATAGCAGGTGACGTTCTGTACATCGGGATCGTCGAAGGCTTCGACCACGATTTTGTGATCCGGTCCCAGCCATTTAAATACCGTATCGACGGAGCCAATTTGCTCGGCGTGCGCCAGTTGGCCCGCCGCCAGTAAGAACAACCCTGCTACTAACTTCTTGTATTTCATATTGTTACCATTTCTTAAAATTCCGCTGCGTGATAATCACAAACGCTGTGGAAAAGGTTTAAAGATCACAGCTTTACAAAATTACTAACGATATCCACCAGATAATCGCATTTAAAAGCAAAAAAAACACTGAATGCTAAAACATCAAAAAATGCTATTATCCGCTACCTTAATATAGGTACCTGAGTTTAAAGGATGGGGACATTTTATGGATCAAGCTGGGATTATTCGCGATCTCCTGAGCTGGCTGGAAGGTCACCTGGATCAGCCCCTCTCGTTGGATAATGTGGCGGCGAAGGCAGGTTATTCCAAGTGGCATTTGCAACGTATGTTTAAAGACGTCACGGGTCAAGCTATCGGTGCCTATATTCGCGCACGTCGCCTGTCAAAATCCGCCGTTGCGCTACGCCTGACCGCACGTCCGATCCTCGACATCGCGCTACAGTACCGCTTCGATTCTCAGCAGACGTTTACCCGCGCCTTTAAAAAACAGTTTAACCTGACCCCCGCGCTCTATCGCCGTTCTGCGGACTGGAGCTCGTTTGGGATGCGTCCGCCGCTGCGCCTCGGTGAATTTACCATGCCGAAGCATGAATTCGTGACCCTGAGCACCACGCAACTGGTCGGCGTGACCCAAAGCTATACCTGTAAGCTGGAAGAGATTTCTGAATTCCGTAACCAGATGCGCGTTCAGTTCTGGCGCGAATTCCTCGGCAACGCGCCCAGCATTCCGCCGACGCTGTACGGCCTGCATGAACCGCGTCCAAGCCTGGAAAAAGATGACGAGCAGGAGGTGTTCTACACCACCGCGCTGACGCCAGAGCTGGCGAACGGCCACCTGCATAATTCCCATCCGGTGATTCTGGAAGGCGGCGAGTATGTGATGTTCACCTACGAAGGGTTAGGTACCGGGCTGCAGGAGTTTATCCTGACGGTGTACGGCACCTGTATGCCGATGCTCAACCTCACCCGCCGTAAGGGCCTGGATATTGAACGCTTCTACCCGGAAGATGATAACCGGAACCAGGCCACGCCAATTCAGCTGCGCTGCGAGTACCTGATTCCGATTCGTCGCTAACGCTGCAGTTCGTCCATCGCGGGGGCATCGAGATGCGAAACGTCCCCCGCAGTCTCCACCACCCATCCTGACGCCAGCCACGGGCTCTGCTGGTAATCAACACGTGAAATCGAACAGTTGCGCAGGCGCAAACGACGCTCCGCATAAGCAGGCAGTCCGAGGATCGTGCTCACCAGACAGCCGAGCGCCATCCCATGACTCACCAGCAGCGGCCGGCTCCCTGGCGGTAACTCCAGACAGGATGATAGCGCCGCGCGCATACGCTCGCTAAGCTCCTGCATGGATTCGCCCTGCGGAATGCGGCCATCCGGCGTACCGTTGACCAGCTGACGGCGCCAGCCCTCCTCTTCTTCGCTAAGCGAGTCGATATGTCGCTTCTCCAGCACCCCCATATCCAGTTCGCGCAGGCGTGAATCGGTGACCACGCCGCAACCGCAGGCTTCGGCGATAATTTCTGCCGTGCGGCGGGTACGGCCGAGGTCGCTGGCGATAATATGGGTAATCCCCAGCGTTCTGGCGCGCTCGCCAACCTGCCATGCCTGGCGCTCACCGTGAGCGGTCAGCGGACTATCGGACTGGCCTTGAATACGTCGCTCGGCGTTCCACTGCGTTTCACCGTGGCGAACAAGGTATACCTGTAACATGCTTATTTTCCGTTCTGAACCCTTCATCATTCAACGAGCAGCGCGATCGGCTGCCGCCAGAGTGATTTAGAGTATACTGCGATGACGTTAATTAATTCTGAGTTGTTTTGATTATGCACCATGTTGTCTCAGCTACCACTAATCCCGCCAAAATTCAGGCAATTCTGCAGGCTTTTAACGAGATCTTCGGCGAAGGATCCTGCCATATTGAGTCCGTCGCCGTCGAGAGCGGCGTGCCGGAACAACCCTTCGGCAGCGAGGAAACGCGGGCTGGCGCACGAAATCGCGTCGCTAATGCCCGGATCGCACAGCCTGAAGCCGATTTTTGGGTGGCGATCGAAGCCGGGATCGACGAAGGCAGCACCTTCAGTTGGGTAGTGATTGAGAGCCAGCAGCAGCGTGGCGAAGCGCGCTCGGCGACCCTGCCGCTGCCGGAGGCGATCCTTGCGCAGGTTCGCGCCGGAGAAGCGCTGGGGCCGGTCATGTCGCAACATACCGGGATCGACCAGATAGGCCGCAAAGAGGGCGCTATCGGCGTCTTTACCGCGGGTAAGCTGACGCGCAGCAGCGTCTACCATCAGGCGGTAGTACTGGCGCTCAGCCCATTCCATAACGCTATTTATCGTTAAGCAGCGTCTGTTCCAGCCACTGGCGTAGCTCTACCGGTGCCGATTTCAGGCTATTTGAGCCGCGAGTAATCGTGGCAATACCGGCGCCGAGTTCGTTTTTCAGCTCGCGCTGGCTCATCTCGCCGCGCAGCAGCTCTTCAATAATACGCACCCGGGTGCCCAGCGCTTCGCGCTCGTCGGGCGTCAGCATCAGCTGCAGTAACGGCAGGTGAAGATCTTCGGCGTAGGCCTGCTGCAGTAGCGCCACAAAGCGCAGCCACTCCTGATGACGTTGTTCGGCCACTGCCGCTGAATAGGGAGATTGTTGGGTCATGTTACGTCGCCATGTTGAGACGGGCAGCCAGGCTGCCCGTCGAATGTACTCATCAACGAGTACAAAGAATAACATACTTACGGACGATCAGTAACGCTGTTGCCATTCGGCGTCGCTCAGCAAGTTATCCTGCTTGCCCATAAAGTAGCGGTAATAGGCATCGTAAGAGAGGACGTTTTTTACGTACCCGCGGGTTTCCGAGAACGGAATACTCTCGACAAATGCCACCGCATCAATGCGCCCGGCGCTATTGCCCTGCCAGGTGCGTACGCGTCCTGGCCCGGCGTTATAGGCGGCGGAAGCGTAAATGCGGTTATTGCCGAACTGCTGGTAGACGTACTGCAGGTAGCTGGTACCAATGTTGATATTGGTTTCCGGATCCAGCAGCTGAGACGGGCCGCTATAACCAGGAATGCTGAACATGCTGACGGTATGCGTCGCGGTGCCCGGCATAATCTGCATCAAGCCGCTGGCGCCGACCGGTGAACGCACTTTCGGGTTCCAGGCGCTTTCCTGACGCGCAATCGCCATCGCGTAGCTCTGTGGAATATCTTTGCCGCTAATGTAACGTGCGAACAGATCGTTGTACGCCAGCGGGAAGCGCTCTTCCAGTTGATCCCACAATTTACCCGCGATCGTCGCCTGCACGCTGAGATCCCACCAGTGTTGATCAAACGCGTAACGCGCCAGCTGCGCCTGCTGCGATTTGGTCCGGCTGCTCACCAGGTTCGCCCATTCGCTGCGCGCGGTGTTGTCCATGTTCCAGTACATCAGCTCGCGAACGCGCGCCATCTCAGGGCCAGAGGCCAGCGCCGGGTCAATAGTGCCGGAGGCTTTATCAATGCGGAAGGTGTACTCTTCGCCCAGACGTTGAGCGGCAACCATCGGATAGAAGCCGCGCTGCTGCATCAGCGAATGCAAGATGGCTTTCGCTTCGTCATCGCGCCCGCGCTCCAGCAGCAGATCCGCCTGCCAGTAGCGCCACTCGTCTTTTTCTTTCGCCTCCATCGGCAGACGCGCCAGCCAGGTGTTCAGCCCATGACGATCGCCGTTGCCGAGCGCCATACGTACCCGGCGTTCCACCAGCGAGGTTGATTGCGAACGCATGATGGCGTCATCGCGCCACTCCGCCTGCGCTTCGGTCACATCGGTGCCCATCAGGCGCCAGGCGACAATATCGCGCAGCTCCTGGGTTTGATCCTCATTCAACTGCTGCGCCTGCACCAGCGACGGGATCATCAGACGAGCGTTTTCTACATCCTGACGCGCGACGCTGGCAAAAGCGACCGCCGCCATCTGGCGGGTAAAGTCGGTGGCCCCGGTGGTGCGGGCAAAGGTCATCACGCTATTGGGATCGTTGGCCAACGCCACCACCGCCGAAGAGATGCTCTGATAGTTTGACGGCATCTGCTGAGCAAGCACGCGGACCAGACTGGTATTGCCTGCCTTCATCGCCAGACGAATTCGTTCGAGATAGGCCAGCGGATCCTGCTGCCCGGAATCGCGCCACGCGCTGAACAGCGGATCGCAGGCATTTGGCTGGCTCTTGCCGGTTAGCCACAGCTCTTTCGCCCCGCTCCAGGCTTCCTGCGATTGGCCGACGCTGAGTTTGGCGTAGTAGTAGTTACACTGCGCTTCGGTTGTCGCCGGTTTATCCGGGCTGAACGCCAGTAAGCCGCGCCAGTCGGTGCGCCGCGCCAGCTCATTAACAAAGCGTGATTTCAGCGAACGCGCCGCCGGTAAGGTCGGGTTCGCCGCAATGAAATTAGTGACCACCAGCGGCGGCTGGTTCATCAGGTCATCGGTAATTTGTCGATATTGCAGGTAGGGATACAGCGGATAGCTGCTGAGCGTGGGCATCAACTGGTTGACGACATCCATCTGGTGTTTGTCCCACGCCTGTTTAATTTGAGCATAGCGGCTGCGCTGTTCATCCAGTGAATCCGCATGCGCCAGCTGGCTTAGCGTCAGCAGACTCACGCCGGCAGCCAGAAGACGCCATGCCGTAGTTTTGGCTTTTTCCACAAGCTCTTCCTCTAGTTTGGTGCATCACCGCGGCATCGTGCCGCTTCAAAAAATTCAGGTATTGCTTAGTTATGCTAATCAGACAACTGAAAACATGCCATGTCCTGAACATTTTTTTACGCTTCTGTGAATCCTGTCGCCTCGCTGGGATTACCGCGCGAAAAAGGCTACACTTCGCCTTTGAACTATCTATCAGAATAGAAAGAGGCGAAGTCCAACGTGGCTCAATTCGTTTATACCATGCATCGTGTCGGCAAAGTGGTTCCGCCGAAACGTCATATTTTGAAAAATATCTCCCTCAGTTTCTTCCCTGGCGCGAAAATCGGTGTTCTCGGTCTGAACGGCGCCGGTAAATCTACCCTGCTGCGCATCATGGCCGGTATCGACACCGAAATCGAAGGTGAAGCGCGCCCGCAGCCCGGTATCAAAATCGGCTACCTGCCGCAGGAGCCGCAGCTGAATCCGGAGCACACCGTGCGCGAATCCGTTGAAGAAGCGGTCGCCGAAGTGGTTAACGCGCTGAAAGGCCTGGACGAAGTTTATGCCAAATACGCCGAGCCGGATGCCGACTTCGATAAGCTTGCCGCGCAACAGGGCAAGTTCGAAGAGATCATCCAGGCGCACGACGGCCATAACCTGAACGTACAGCTGGAGCGTGCGGCTGATGCCCTGCGCCTGCCGGACTGGGATGCGAAGATCGCCACTCTTTCCGGTGGTGAACGCCGTCGCGTCGCGCTGTGCCGTCTGCTGCTGGAAAAACCAGACATGCTGCTGCTCGACGAACCGACCAACCACCTTGACGCCGAATCCGTCGCCTGGCTGGAACGCTTCCTGCACGATTTCGAAGGCACCGTGGTAGCGATTACCCACGACCGTTACTTCCTCGATAACGTCGCCGGTTGGATCCTCGAACTTGACCGCGGCGAAGGTATTCCGTGGGAAGGCAACTACTCCTCCTGGCTGGAGCAGAAAGATCAGCGTCTGGCGCAGGAAGCTTCTCAGGAAGCTGCACGCCGCAAATCTATCGAGAAAGAACTCGAGTGGGTTCGCCAGGGCGCGAAAGGCCGTCAGTCTAAGGGTAAAGCCCGTCTGGCGCGCTTTGAAGAGCTTAACAACGTCGAATACCAGAAACGTAACGAGACCAACGAACTGTTCATTCCGCCAGGAGCGCGTCTGGGCGATAAAGTTCTGGAAGTCAGCAATCTGCGCAAATCTTACGGCGACCGCGTACTGATTGACGATCTGAGCTTCTCCGTACCGAAAGGCGCTATCGTTGGTATCATCGGTCCGAACGGCGCGGGTAAATCCACCCTGTTCCGCATGATGTCCGGCCAGGAACAACCTGATTCCGGCACCATCACGCTGGGTGAAACCGTTAAACTGGCTTCCGTCGATCAGTTCCGCGACGCGATGGACAACAGCAAAACCGTTTGGGAAGAAGTGTCCGGCGGCCTGGATATCATGAAGATCGGCAACACCGAGATGCCGAGCCGCGCCTACGTTGGCCGCTTTAACTTCAAAGGCGTCGACCAGGGCAAACGCGTTGGCGAACTGTCCGGCGGTGAGCGTGGTCGTCTGCACCTGGCGAAGCTGTTGCAGGTCGGCGGTAACGTCCTGCTGCTCGATGAACCAACCAACGACCTGGATATCGAAACCCTGCGCGCGCTGGAAAACGCCCTGCTGGAGTTCCCGGGTTGCGCCATGGTTATCTCGCACGACCGCTGGTTCCTTGACCGTATCGCGACCCACATTCTGGATTACCAGGATGAAGGTAAAGTTGAGTTCTTCGAAGGTAACTTTACCGAGTACGAAGAGTACAAGAAACGCACCCTCGGCGCCGATGCGCTGGAGCCGAAGCGTATCAAGTACAAACGCATTGCCAAGTAATCTGTAAGTGCCGGATGGCGCTACGCTTATCCGGCCTACCAGGCGTGTAGCACTTGTAGGCCGGATAAGGCGTTCACGCCGCCATCCGGCAAAAAGCCTACCCCTGCTCGCCCATCAACTGCTTCACCAGCTCAACGCAGCGCAGGAACCGGGCATCGTAATCCGACTCTTCCACGTGGACAAATTCGATCTCGTTTTCTTTCAGCAGCGACACCAGCAGCGTCTGAAACTCTTTGCGATCTACCGAACTGCCGAGGCTACGCAACCCATCGGCTACCCACGGCGTGTTGTTTTCCAGCAGGATCACCAGATCAAAGCGATATTCATCGATTAACGCCTGCACGAACGGATGTTCGCGGCCTTCGTACTTCAGGCAGAAGGCCTGAGTGCTGACGAAGTCGGTATCGATAAACGCCACCTTATTGGCGTATTTCACCGCGAAATCAATGTACTGTGCGTGCCCCAGCGCGATTTTATCGTAATCGGAATACTGCAACGCCATTTCATCGCCGCCGAGGTGTGAGAAGACGTAATCGCGGCCATATTCCCAGGCGCTGGTAGTATTGAAGATATTGGCGAGCTTATTCACCAGCGTCGATTTACCGCTCGACTCGCCGCCGAGGATCGCCACCGTACGCACAAAGAACGGTTTTACCTCAGTCGGAATATATTCCCAATAGCGGAACGGGTTTTCGCGGATCTGGCCGCCGCTGATACTCATGAAGGTTCGCTTCGGATCGATAAGCACGGTTTCGATCCCCAGATGCTCCAGATACTGCGGCGCATCGGCCTCTTCTGAGGTATAAATCCAGTTTGGCTCGATTCCCTTTTCACTCATGAAGGCGCGGATCCCACGGCTCCAGACATCCCAGCCGTGCGGGTACGGCTCCATCCCCTCTTCATTGAAGGCATGGATGCGAATGTTTTTTTGATATTTAAAGGTTTGCAGCAGCCAGCGCAGACGATCGGGAACCGTCGGCTGTTGCGACATGGCGCTCTCTTCGAACAGCTCGCGGTCACGAGTGTCGTCATAGCCCATGATGATATGAAGCTCATCGACCTGGCTACAGGCGCGCTGAATCAGGTAAATATGCCCGGTATGCAGCGGATAAAATTTACCAAAAACCACCCCGACGCTTTTTTGTTTGCGCGGGAATTCAAGGCCGAGGAAGCGGTGTAAGGCTTCGAGCTTCTGGGCGCTCGGGCTTTTGATTTTCGCGTTTAATAGCTGACTGAGATAACCTTTGGTCATCCCGCTGGCTTCTGCCACCTGCTGCAGCGTACAACCCTTTTGCTTAATGGCGTTTTTCAGATAGTCGAATGACGACATAGTTTATGCGTGCCTCCTGCAAACTCGGGTTTGCTACCCGTCATACCCTGAAGTATGACGGGTATCATTATAAGTCGTCAAAAACGCTCAGCGCATCGGCCAGTTTTTTCACGCCAAAGATTTGCATCCCTTCCGGCGCTTTTTTGGGCACATTGGCCGCTGGTACGATGGCGCGACGGAACCCATGTTTCGCCGCCTCGGAAATGCGCTCCTGGCCGCTTGGCACCGGGCGAATTTCACCGGCTAATCCGACTTCACCAAAAACCACCAGATCCTGCGGCAACGGACGATCGCGCAGGCTCGAGACCATCGCCAGCAGCAGCGCCAGGTCGGCGCTGGTTTCAGTGACTTTGACCCCGCCAACCACGTTGACGAAGACGTCCTGATCGGCCATCTGCAGGCCGCCATGACGGTGCAGCACCGCCAGAAGGATCGCCAGACGGTTCTGTTCCAGGCCTACCGCTACGCGACGCGGATTAGACATCATCGAGTGATCGACCAGCGCCTGAATCTCAACCAGCAGCGGGCGGGTGCCTTCCCATACCACCATGACCGAGCTGCCGGAGGTGACTTCATCGCCGCGGCTGAGGAAGATGGCGGAGGGGTTGCTGACTTCGCGCAGGCCCTGCTCGGTCATCGCGAAGACGCCGAGTTCATTGACCGCGCCAAAGCGGTTTTTATGGCTGCGCAACGTGCGGAAACGGGAATCGGCATCGCCGTCCAGCAGCACCGAGCAGTCAATACAGTGTTCCAGTACTTTCGGACCGGCCAGCGAGCCATCTTTGGTGACGTGGCCGACCATCACAATCGCCACGCCGCGAGTTTTGGCAAAGCGCGTCAGATAGGCCGCGGTTTCACGTACCTGGGCCACGCTCCCCGGCGACGACTGGACATCAGCCATATGCATCACCTGGATGGAGTCGATGACCATCAGCTGCGGCTTTTCTTCATCGGCAATCTGGCAAATTTGCTCGATGCTGGTCTCCGAGAGCATATTCAGATTCGCCGTCGGCAGCCCGAGACGATGCGCGCGCATCGCTACCTGCTGTAGGGATTCTTCCCCGGTGACGTACAGCGTTTTCATCCCTTCGGCCAGCTTACAGAGGGTTTGCAGCAGCAGCGTCGATTTCCCGGCGCCGGGGTTACCGCCGATCAGAATGGCGCTGCCCGGCACGACGCCGCCGCCGAGTACGCGGTCGAACTCTTTAAATCCGGTGGAAAAACGCGGCAGCGCCTCCAGGCTTATCTCCGATAGCTTCTGTACCTTCGACACGCCGGCATTCCCGGCGTAGCCTGACAGACGCTCGTTTCTCGCCACCTGCGGCGAGGCGGCGATGCGCATCTCGGTGATGGTGTTCCAGGCATGGCAGGCGCTGCACTGCCCCTGCCAGCGCGGATAATCCGCACCACATTCATTACAGACAAATGCGCGTTTTGGAGCTTTCGCCACGTTAACCTCTTACTTTTGATTCATGCTGCCGGAGAGAATACAGAATACCCCCATCAGGTCAGCGTGGCGGATGGTGACTTCCGCCTGTTCATTGACTTTTGGTTTCGCATGATAGGCAATACCGAGACCTGCCGCCTTGATCATCGGCAGATCGTTGGCGCCATCGCCAATCGCCACGGTTTGCGCCGACGGAATTTCATATTTTTCCGCCAGCTTACGCAGAGTATTGGCTTTATATTTGGCGTCGACGATGTCGCCGATCACGTTGCCGGTGAGCTTGCCGTCCATAATTTCCAGCTCGTTGGCGAATACCGCATCGAGATGCAGCTTATCGCGCAGATATTCGGCAAAGAAGGTAAAGCCGCCGGAGGCGATGGCTACCTTCCAGCCCAGCGTTTCCAGCTTCAGCACCAGTTGGGTCAGCCCCGGCATCAGCGGCAGCGCTTCCCGCACCTGCAGCAGAATGTTCGCGTCGGCGTCTTTCAGAGTGGCGACGCGCTGGCGCAGGCTGGCGGTGAAGTCGAGCTCGCCGCGCATCGCGCGTTCGGTCACTTCCGAGACCAGTTCGCCGGTGCCGGCAAGCTTAGCGATTTCATCGATACATTCGATCTGAATCGCCGTGGAGTCCATATCCATCACCAACAGGCCCGGCGTGCGCAGATGCGGGATTTTCCCCAGCGGCGCGACGTCCAGCCCGGCCTCATGGGCCAGGCGCGTGGCGCGCTGCGTCAGCGAACCCGCCAGGCGAATCACCTGATAGTCTTCCACGACCCAGGAAGAGACGATGACCAGCGCCGCGCCGAGCTCGCGCTGCCACGCCGTCAGCCGACGTTTATCGAGACCGCGACCATACAGCAGCCAGCCGCTGCGCCCGGCGTGATAATCCAGCGGCATGACCTCGTCGCCGCTCAGGGAAAGCGGCAACCCAGGCCACAAGGAAACATCTTCGGGCAGGTCGCACCAGGTCAAACTGTTAGGCATTACGGCTCCACATCTCTTCATTCAGGCGAGGAAAATAACGCATGAGGCTACCTTGTAACCAGCGCTTCTGGCAACATTAAGCTGCAAATTTTCAAAGGTGGAATATGGTACGAGCAAAACTGAAATTCCGACTGCATCGCGCCGTCATTGTTCTGATCTGTCTCGCGCTTCTCGTCGCGCTGATGCAGGGCGCCTCGTGGTTCAGTCAGAATAGCCAAAAGCAGCGTAATCCGCAGTTGGAAGAGCTGGCGCGAACGCTGGCGCAGCAGGTTACGCTGAACCTGGCGCCGCTGATGCGTAGCGAAACGCCCGACGAAAAGCGCATTACCCGCCTGCTGGAACAGCTGACGGACAAAAGCCGGGTGCTCGATGCCGGGGTATATGATGAACAAGGCGATTTGGTGGCCCGCTCCGGCGAAAGCGTCGATGTGCGCGACCGCCTGGCGCTGGATGGCAAAAAAGCCGGCGGCTACTTTAACCAGCAAATCGTCGAGCCGATCCTCGGCAAAAACGGTCCGGTCGGCTATCTGCGCCTGACGCTGGATACCCACACGTTGGCCACCGAGGCAAAACAGGTGGATAATACCACCAATATCTTACGCCTGATGCTGCTGTTGTCGCTGGCCATCGGCGTGGTGCTGACCCGTACGTTGCTGCAGGGCAAACGTACCCGCTGGCAGCAATCGCCCTTCCTGCTCACCGCCAATAAGCCCGTCCAGGACGAAGATAAAGATTAATCAGACAAGGATATCCTATGCCGACGCTCCGCCTGTTGCTCTCCGATTCCTACGACCCCTGGTTTAACCTCGCGGTCGAGGAGTGTATTTTCCGCCAGATGCCGGCCACCCAACGGGTACTGTTTCTGTGGCGCAACGCCGACACCGTGGTGATTGGCCGCGCGCAGAACCCGTGGAAGGAGTGCAATACCCGGCGCATGGAAGAGGACCACGTCCGGCTGGCCCGGCGCAGCAGCGGCGGCGGCGCGGTATTCCACGACCTCGGCAATACCTGCTTTACCTTTATGGCGGGCAAACCGGAATACGACAAAACCGTTTCTACCGCTATCGTGCTGGCGGCGTTGAATTCGCTTGGCGTGACCGCCGAGGCTTCCGGGCGCAACGATCTGGTCGTGAAAACCGATAATGGCGACCGCAAGGTTTCCGGATCCGCCTATCGCGAAACGATGGACCGCGGTTTTCATCACGGCACCCTGCTGCTAAACGCCGACTTAAGCCGTCTCGCCAACTATCTTAATCCGGACAAAAAAAAGCTGCAGGCCAAGGGCATTACCTCGGTACGCGGGCGCGTAGCGAACCTGGTTGAGCTGCTGCCGGGCATCACCCATCAGCAAATTTGCGAGGCCATTCAGGAGGCATTCTTCAGCCATTACGGCGAGCGGGTAGAGGCGGAAGTCATTTCACCGGACAACACGCCGGATCTGCCGAATTTTGCCGAGACCTTCGCCCGCCAGAGCAGCTGGGAGTGGAACTTCGGCCAGGCGCCCGCTTTCTCCCACCTGCTGGATGAGCGCTTTCGCTGGGGCGGCGTCGAGCTGCATTTTGACGTCGAGAAGGGCCATATCACCCGCGCCCAGGCTTTTACCGATAGCCTGAACCCGGCGCCGCTCGAGGCGTTGTCGGCACGATTAGTCGGTTGTCAGTATCGGGCGGAAATATTACAGCAGCAGTGTGAGGCGCTGCTCGCCGATTTCCCTGAGCAGGAAGCGGAACTGAAAGAACTGTCGGCGTGGCTGGCCGGCGCGGTGCGCTGATAAAAAAGCCCGCTGCGCTTAGCGGGCCTGGGAAACCGTAGGCCGGGTCAGGCGAAGCCGCCACCCGGCACAACAGGTCTTACTCTTTATCGCCCAGCAGTACGGATTCCAGCGCGATTTTAATCATATCGTTGAAGGTGGTCTGACGCTCAGCGGCAGTGGTCTGCTCGTGAGTGCGGATATGATCGGAAACGGTGCAGATGGTCAGCGCTTTCGCACCGAACTCAGCCGCTACGCCATAAATGCCGGCCGCTTCCATTTCCACGCCCAGAATACCGTATTTTTCCATCACGTCGAACATAGACGGATCCGGCGTATAGAACAGATCAGCGGAGAAGATGTTGCCAACGCGCGCGTCAACGCCCAGCGCCTTCGCCGCGTCTACCGCGTTACGCACCATGCCGAAATCGGCAATCGCCGCGAAGTCGTGGTCTTTGAAACGCAGACGGTTGACTTTAGAGTCGGTACACGCGCCCATGCCGATAACCACATCACGCAGTTTGACATCTTCACGCACCGCGCCGCAGGAGCCGACGCGGATGATTTTCTTCACGCCGAAATCGGTGATCAGCTCTTTGGTGTAGATAGAGCAGGATGGGATACCCATGCCGTGGCCCATCACGGAGATTTTGCGGCCTTTGTAGGTACCGGTGAAGCCCAGCATGCCGCGCACGTTGTTCACTTCACGCACGTCTTCGAGGAAGGTTTCTGCAATGTGTTTCGCGCGCAGCGGGTCGCCCGGCATCAAAACTACGTCAGCAAAATCGCCCATTTCTGCGTTAATGTGTGGGGTGGCCATCGTTTTATCCTTATATAAATTGTTCGGGCCTGATGGCGGCTACGCCTTATCAGGCCTACAAAACGTATTCAAATACCCTAAGGATTTCGCGTTGTAGGAAGGTGACGAATTCGTGAATCCCCGGGAGCATAGATTAACTATGTGACCGGGGTGAGCGAATGAAGTCAACGCATCTACAGCGCGAAAGACAACGGGTATTACAGCATGTTTTTACCGTACGCCATTGGCGAAGTACCAAAGTACGTCGCCAGCGTCTGGCCGATATCGGCGAAAGTTTCGCGGTGGCCTAACGAACCCGGTTTCACTTTCGGGCCGTACACCAGCACCGGAATGTGTTCGCGGGTGTGGTCGGTACCGGTCCAGGTCGGGTCGCAGCCGTGGTCGGCGGTGAGGATCAGAATGTCGTCTTCCCCAACCAGCTCCATCAGCTCCGGCAGACGACGGTCGAACAGCTCCAAACCCGCCGCGTAGCCAGCGACGTCGCGACGGTGGCCCCAGGAGGAGTCAAAATCGACGAAGTTAGTGAAGACGATAGTCTCGTCGCCCGCTTCCTTCATCTCTTTGATGGTCGCGTCGAACAACGCGTCCAGCCCGGTGGCTTTCACTTTCTTAGTGATGCCGCAGTTGGCGTAGATGTCGGCGATTTTACCCACGGAAACCACGTGGCCGTTTTTCTCGTCGACCAGCTTCTGCAGCACGGTCGGCGCCGGCGGCTCGACCGCCAGATCGTGACGGTTACCGGTACGCTGGAAGTTACCGGCTTTGTCGCCAACAAACGGACGAGCAATCACGCGGCCAATGTTATAGCCGCCTTCGGTCAGCTCTTCACGGGCGATTTCGCACAGCTCATACAGCTTGTCGAGGCCGAAAGTCTCTTCGTGACAGGCGATCTGGAACACCGAGTCAGCAGAGGTATAGAAAATCGGTTTCCCGGTTTTCATATGCTCTTCACCCAGTTGGTCCAGAATCACGGTACCGGAAGAGTGGCAATTGCCGAGATAGCCCGGCAGGTTCGCGCGCTTAACCAGTTTATCCAGCAGTTCCTGCGGGAAGCTGTTCTCGTGATCGCTGAAGTAGCCCCAGTCAAACAGCACCGGCACGCCGGCGATTTCCCAGTGGCCAGACGGCGTATCTTTACCGGAAGAGAGTTCATGCGCCCAGGCATAGGCGCCAACAACTTCGGCATTACCGTCCATACCGGCGGCAATTTTACCGGTAGAACCTTCATGCGCTTTCACCAGACCCAGACGGGTCAGGTTAGGTAAATTCAACGGGCCTTTACGACCATTGTCAGCTTCACCTTTGGCGCAGGCTTCCGCAATGTGGCCCAGGGTATCGGCGCCCACATCGCCAAAGCGGTCAGCGTCTTCCGTTGCGCCAATCCCAAAGGAGTCCAGCACCATAATAAATGCACGTTTCATCTTGTTCTCCATACATCATGCGCTGCAAAAAAGCGATCAGATCAGTATATCGCTACTTGGTGATACGGCGATAGACCGTCGGTGTAATTTCTGGGGCGTGGGCGTCCAGTTTTATTGCCGCTTTCACGGCTTTGGCCGCTTCCTGCCAGCTCGATTCATCTTTCGCATGAATCACCGCCAGCGGACGTTCGCCATCAACTTTATCGCCAAGGCGCGCCATATCGGTAAAGCCAACGCTGTAGTCAATAGTATCGGAAGCCTGACGACGACCGCCGCCCATCGACACCACCGCCATCCCCAGCGCGCGGGTATCCATTTCAGAGACAAATCCGGCGCCTTCAGCATAGACCGCTTTGCTCAGCATTGCCGTCGGCAGGTATTTCGCATAGTTTTCGACAAAGTCGCTCGGCCCCTTCTGCGCCGCCACCATGCGGCCAAAGACTTCCGCCGCTTTACCGTTATCCAGCACCGCCTGCAATTTCGCGCGCGCCTCGGCGTCATCCGCCGCCAGCTTGCCGGAAATCAGCATTTCCACGCACAGCGCCATGGTGACGTCGTACAGGCGCGGGTTGCGGTATTCGCCGGTCAGGAACTGTACCGCTTCGCGAACTTCAACGGCGTTACCCGCGCTGGAGGCCAGCACCTGGTTCATATCCGTTAACAGTGCGGTCGTGCGCACGCCGGCGCCGTTGGAGACGCCAACGATCGCTTCGGCAAGCGCTTCTGAAAGCTCATAAGTCGGCATAAAGGCGCCGCTGCCGACTTTAACGTCCATCACCAGCGCGTCCAGACCTTCCGCCAGTTTCTTGGCCAGAATAGACGCGGTAATCAGCGGGATGGAATCCACCGTCGCGGTAATATCGCGGGTGGCATAGAAACGTTTGTCAGCCGGCGCGAGCGAGCTGGTCTGCCCGATAATCGCCACGCCGACATCTTTAATAATTTCGCGGAAACGCGCGTCGTCCGGGAAAATATCAAAACCCGGGATCGCTTCCAGTTTATCAAGCGTACCGCCGGTATGGCCGAGACCACGCCCGGAGATCATCGGTACGTAACCGCCGCAGGCGGCAACCATTGGCCCCAGCATCAGCGAGGTGACGTCACCCACGCCGCCGGTCGAGTGTTTATCGACGATCGGGCCGTTGAGGTTAAGGCTTTTCCAGTCGAGAACGGTTCCTGAATCCCGCATCGCCATGGTCAGCGAGACACGTTCCGGCATAGACATATCATGGAAGAAGATGGTCATCGCCAGCGCGGCGATCTGTCCTTCAGAGATAGTATTATCGCGGATACCGTTGATGAAAAAGCGAATTTCTTCATCGCTTAATACATGACCATCACGTTTTTTACGAATAATTTCTTGTGCGAGAAACACGGTAACCTCCCAAATAGTATAAATTGCCGGATGGCGGCGCGAGCGCCTTATCCGGCCTACAGGCATCCATTCGTAGGCCGGATAAGCGCAGCACCATCCGGCGTATCAAGGGATTAGTAGCTGCTGGCGCTCTTACCGTCGCCGTGACCCAGGGCTTTCAGCAGGCTAGCCAACAGGCTGGATGCGCCGAAACGATAGTGACGGGAATCGGCCCAGTCGGCGCCGAACAGTTCATCAGCAATCGCCAGGAACTGCTGCGCGTCTTCCGCGCTACGCACGCCGCCGGCAGGTTTAAAGCCAACGGTTTTCTCAACGCCCATATCGCGGATCACTTCCATCATGATGCGCGCGCTTTCCGGTGTCGCATTCACCGGCACTTTACCGGTAGAAGTTTTGATGAAATCCGCGCCCGCTTTAATAGAGATTTCAGACGCCTTACGAATCAGCGCTTCTTCTTTCAGTTCGCCGGTTTCGATGATCACTTTCAGCAGCACATTCGCCGCCGCACAGGCTTCTTTACAGGCTTTCACCAGATCAAAACCCACCTGCTCGTTACCCGCGATCAGCGCGCGGTACGGGAAAACCACATCCACTTCATCCGCGCCATAAGCGATTGCCGCGCGGGTTTCCGCCAGCGCGATATCGATATCGTCATTACCATGCGGGAAGTTAGTCACCGTCGCGATGCGGATATCCGGCGTTCCTTGTTCGTTCAGCGTCTTACGGGCAATCGGGATAAAACGCGGGTAGATGCAGACCGCAGCGGTATTTCCCACCGGCGTTTTCGCCTGATGACACAGAGCGATCACCTTCTCATTGGTGTCGTCATCGTTCAGGGTGGTCAGATCCATCAGTTTCAACGCGCGCAGGCTGCTTGCTTTCAAATCAGTCATTTCATACTCCGACGGCGTATTGCCGGTTCAATAGTTTGTTCACCTTGCGAGCCTGTTACTATTGTAACAACCGCTCGCCATTACACTTCGACATTCATCACAGTTAATGAAAACTAATTACTAATTTGCATTACTGTAACGTGATAAAAATCACAATTAGCCAGCAATTCCCGCCAGCCTCACCGTCATCTCCTGTTTAAGCATAATCGGCAAACCGAAGTTCATGGTGATGTTATTATTCTAACATATCAAAACAAGTTATCTCGACGTCATAGCGCACAAATTGTGCAAATCCTGGCCATAAATATACTTTCTGATTGAAACTTAATGGATTTTATATTTATAAAAAATGATGGGATTGTCACACCCGACCAGAACCGGGGACGACGTTGTCCAGTATGTGGGTCGTTAGAGGGTTAGCGCGGTAAAGAGGTTTTTGGTATTCGCCAGTAGTGCCGCTTCAATTTCCTGCGCCGGTTCCGCGCGCAGTTCGCAGAGCGAGTCAAAGACGCGGGCCGCCTGTTCCGGGCGGTTCGGCTGTCCCTGAAAACCATTCAGCGGCATATCCGGAGCATCGGTTTCCAGCAGCAGCGAAGAAAGCGGCAGACGCGCCATAACATCGCGAGTTTTGCTGGCGCGGGGATAGGTAATGGTACCGCCAACGCCAATCTTATAGCCCAGCTGTACAAAACGTTCCGCCTGCTGCAGGCTGCCGGCAAAACCATGCACCACCCCGGCGCGCGGCAGGTTATGTTTTTTTAGCAACATCGCCAGCTTATCGTGGGTGCGGCGCGAATGCAGGATCACCGGCAAATCGTAACGCTTTGCCAGCCGCAACTGCGCTTCCAGCAGCGCCTGTTGGCGATCGTATTGCGGATCGTCGCGGTAGAGATCGAGGCCAATCTCCCCGACGGCCACGAGTTTCGGATGACGCTGTGCAAGATAGCTTTCCAGTTGCGCTAACCCGCGGTCATCATGCTGTTCGATAACAATGGGATGCATCCCTAACGCGGCATACAGCGGCTCGTGTTGCTCCGCCAGCGCCAGCACGCGAGCAAAGCGCGCGGCGGATATCGACGGCACGATTATGCGCCCAACGCCGGCCTGCGACGCCCGTGCGATACTCGCCGGTTCATCCTCTGTAAATGGGGGAAAATCGAAATGACAGTGGGTATCAATAAAGCGTAACGTCACGCCAGATCCTCGTTATTAAAGCTGGGGTCATTAGCCTGCGGCGCGGTGATAATCGCCTGTTGCGGCGTTTCGTTAGCTACCGGCAGCGGCGGCACCACTACCGGCGTCGTCATTGCCACACGCGGCGCATGACGTAACAGCGGCGGTTGCTCGGTCAGCAGTTTCCCTACCGTAGCGAGGAAGTAGCGGCCGCACTGGCGCCCGGTTTTATAATCTTCCAGCAGCGCCGGCAGACGGCTACCAAGCGCCATACTGCGCAGCGGCCGCTGCGGATAGATTTCGAATATCCGCAGTTTACCCGGCGGTTTTTCAATAAACTGCTGCGTCGCGCGATAGGTGGTTTCGTGGTGCTGTACCAGGTTCACAAAAGGCTGCAAACTGCTTTCCCCCAGCCAGCGCTCCATCCGTTTAAACCACTGCGGAGTGTAGAACATCTGCGAAGGGACGGTACGGATAACCACAATAGTCTGCGCGCCGCGGCGCGCCGCCTCCTGCACAGGGATCGCGTCGCTGACGCCGCCATCGAGGTAGTTCACGCCATCCAGCAGGACACCGCTACGGTAAAAGCCTGGAATGGCGCTGGAGGCGCGGATCAGATCAAGCCAGGTCTGGCGGGTAGGGGAAAAATAGTTTGCCGTGTAGTCGTCACCGCGGCAGGCGCACATCCACAGCTCTTTACCCAGCGCGAACTGCTCCTCGGCATAGTTCATCGCCAGCGGCATTTGTTGTGCAGTGGAATCGACCAGCCAATCGAGATCGATAAGATTGCCGCCGCGTACGAAGCGCATCGGGTCAAAAAATTGCCGCGAGGTGGTGTAACGCGTAATGACTTTACGGGCGTAGCCCTGCTGATTACAGATATAAGCGGAGATGTTTTGCGCGCCAGCGGAAGTGCCTAGCATCAGGTCGAAAGGGTTAAATCCAGCGCGCATGAATTCGTCCAGAACCCCGGCTGTGAAAATACCTCTCTGACCACCGCCTTCACACACCAGAGCCAATTTGCCTGGACGGAAAGGTTTTACCGCTAACGGGGCGATATTGCCCAACGTCACGGGAATGCGCTGCCCCACCCTGCTTTCCTGTTTGTTTATTTTCTATCATTAAAGTAACGCAAATTGTCGTCCCCTGAAACCGCAAAAGCCAGTCACATTGACTGGCTTTA
Source organism: Klebsiella sp. CN_Kp104 (assembly GCF_040064515.1). Lineage (NCBI taxonomy): Bacteria > Pseudomonadati > Pseudomonadota > Gammaproteobacteria > Enterobacterales > Enterobacteriaceae > Klebsiella > Klebsiella sp. CN_Kp104. The sequence goes on from NZ_JBEAII010000031.1 coordinate 79,492, forward strand.
TGTAAGACGTTATGTCATCACTGCCCGGTTATTGATTCACGCCTTTCGGCACATCGCCTCTAGGGTCGTTTTCGCCCGGTAAACAGGCTGACCAGGAAAATGATAATACCGACAACAAAGACGATTTTAGCCGCCCACGCCGCGGTACCCGCCAGACCACCAAAACCCAATGCGGCGGCAATTAACGCGATGATCAGAAAAATAATGCCCCATCTAAACATACTGTTCTCCTTACCATATGATTAACGGTCGCTTTTCTGCGCGCTCAGGCCGCGCATACATCAACCCTGCGTACAACTCGCTCAGCGGTCTCGCCGCTGGCGAATATCTTTTAATAAATACCCTTACTGCACTTTAAGATCGTTTTTCACGCTCTTAACACCGGTAACCGCTTTGGCAATGTCTGCCGCGCGATCGACCTGCTTGCTCGATTCCAGGGTTCCGGAGAGATGTACCACCCCGTTGCTGGTTTCCACCGTCACCTTACGCGACGGAACGATATCGTCCGCGAGCAGTTTGGCTTTGACTTCGCTGGTGATTGCGGTGTCGCCGGCATAGCCCTTCAGGCTTGCCGATTTTTCACCCGCCACGGTCAGCTTATCGCTTACCGAACTCACCCCTTCGACGCCTTTCGCCGCGCTGACGGCCTGTGATTTTTGCTCAGCGCTCTCCACCGTTCCGCTTAAGGTCACCACTTTGTTTTCCGTTTTCACCGAGATATCGGTGCTACGGATCCTTTTGTCATCGATCAGCGCCGCCTTAACACGGGCGGTGATCGTGCTGTCATCCATAAAATCGCCAACCTTGTTGATTGACTTATCGACGCTTTCTCCGGCGCTGGTCGCGGCAGCCTTCGCGCTATCGGTTGCGGTGGTTTCCGCATAGGTCGAGGCGCTTATCAACGCTGAGCCTAAGAAGAGAGGCAGCAATAGCCTGGCGCTCTTTAGTCTGGTCATTGGTATGCCCTCACGATGTCTGCTTTGGTAAAACACATGGCTATTTATTCAGCCAGGTTTCTGAAAAGTGCTTAATAAATATAGTAGATGAGCGGAGATGCGGCGGAGGGTTTGAATAAAAAAGCTACGATTCGCGCAGATTTAAGAACTTTCTATGGTAAGGAGTGTGGCTGGGAAAACAGGCTGGAGCGCAGCATCGCCGCGCTCCAGAGAGATATTAGTGTTCGCGGGTTTTGCGGAACACCACGTCAGGATAACGCTCTTGCGTCAGGTTCAGGTTCACCATCGTCGGGGCGATATAGGTGAGATTATCGCCGCCATCCAGCGCCAGCTGAACTTCGTTCTTACGCTTAAACTCTTCAAATTTCTTCACGTCTGTCGATTCAACCCAACGCGCGGTAGCCACGTTGACGGATTCGTAAATCGCTTCAACGTTGTATTCGCTTTTAAGACGCGCTACTACCACGTCAAACTGCAGCACGCCGACGGCGCCAACGATCAGATCGTTATTAGCGATAGGGCGGAAGACCTGTACCGCGCCCTCTTCAGACAGCTGTACCAGCCCTTTCAGCAGCTGTTTCTGCTTCAGCGGATCTTTCAGGCGAATACGACGGAACAGTTCCGGCGCGAAGTTCGGAATACCGGTGAACTTCATCATTTCGCCCTGGGTAAAGGTGTCGCCAATCTGAATGGTGCCGTGGTTATGCAGACCGATAATATCGCCCGGGTAGGCTTCTTCAACGTGCGAGCGATCGCCCGCCATAAAGGTCAGCGCGTCGGAAATCACCACGTCTTTGCCGATACGCACCTGACGCAGCTTCATGCCTTTCTCGTATTTGCCGGAAACCACGCGCATAAAGGCCACGCGGTCGCGGTGTTTCGGGTCCATGTTGGCCTGAATCTTAAACACGAAGCCGGTGAATTTCTCTTCTGTAGCCGTCACTTCACGGGTATCAGTGTTACGCGGCATCGGCGCCGGCGCCCACTCCACCAGACCATCCAGCATATGATCCACGCCGAAGTTGCCTAATGCGGTCCCGAAGAACACCGGAGTAATTTCGCCCGCCAGGAACAGTTCTTTATCGAACTCGTTCGAAGCGCCCTGCACCAGTTCCAGTTCATCGCGCAGCTGCTGCGCCAGATCGTCGCCCACCGCGGCATCGAGTTCAGGGTTATTCAACCCCTTAACCACGCGCACTTCCTGAATGGTGTGCCCTTTACCGGTCTGATAGAGGTAAGTTTCATCTTTATAAAGATGATAAACCCCTTTAAACAGCTTGCCGCAGCCGATAGGCCAGGTAATCGGCGCGCAGCCGATTTTCAGCTCATTTTCAACTTCATCCAGCAATTCCATCGGATCGCGGATATCACGGTCGAGTTTGTTCATAAAGGTGAGGATCGGCGTATCGCGCAGACGGGTAACTTCCATCAGCTTGCGGGTACGATCTTCGACGCCTTTCGCCGCATCGATAACCATCAGACAGCAGTCAACCGCCGTCAGGGTACGGTAAGTATCTTCGGAGAAGTCTTCGTGCCCCGGGGTATCCAGCAGGTTAACCAGGCTGTCATGGTACGGGAACTGCATCACCGAGGTGGTAATCGAGATCCCACGCTGCTTTTCCATTTCCATCCAGTCGGATTTAGCATGCTGGCTGGAACCACGGCCCTTCACGGTACCTGCGGTCTGAATCGCCTGTCCGAACAGCAGCACTTTTTCAGTGATGGTGGTCTTACCGGCATCCGGGTGAGAAATAATGGCAAAAGTGCGGCGTTTAGCCACCTCTTGCAGATAAGGAGACAACGTCATAATTCAATCTTCTAAGTAAACGCGGCAATGGGCCGCGCATGTGGAATACGAAAAATTGCGGCTATTTTACCCATCAATGGGGGGGAGGCAATTAGTGTTTACACAGGAGTTGCTCCAGTTCGCTTAAAGAGGTCACCGTCCAGTCTGGCTGCAGGTCTGCCGGCAGCGTTTGCTGGTGCGCATTCAACCAACAGGTGGCAAGCCCGGCATTGACGCCGCCGCGGATATCCGACTCGGCGGTATCGCCAACCATCAATACCCTGTCGCGCGACGGATTACCCGCTTGCGCCAGCGCGTAATCGAAGATACGCGCATCCGGCTTCGCGACGCCGACTTCCTCAGAAATAATCAGCAAATCAAAGTGATCGCGCAGGCCTGTTCGTTCCAGTCGAGTCTGCTGCAACGAGGTAAAACCGTTGGTGATGATGCCCATTTTTACCTTGCCCTGCAGCGCATTCAGCAGCGATACAGCGCCCGGCAGCGGCGCGCAGATTTCCGCCATCGCATTCATGAAAGCGTCGTTCAGTTCGCCCGGAGGGACGTTCAAACGTTCCGCCCAGCTATCAAAACGCTGATGCTGTAATTGTAGCGAGGTGATGGCGCCGTTTTGATAATCCACCCACAGCGGCTTATTAACGGCCTGATAGTCCTGAAAATCTTTGGCGGTAAATGTCACGCTATAGTCGAGAAACATCCGCTGTAAACCGCTGAAAGAGTCAAACGTAAACAACGTTTCATCGGCATCAAAGAAAATCCAGTCCCATTTCATCGTTTCACCTTGTCTTACATACTGATTGGCAGAGCCATGATAATTGCGTCTTCACGCCCGTCGGCCGTAGGGTAGTAATTGCGGCGGATAGTCGCCTCGTTAAAGCCTAAGCTTTCGTAGAGCGCGATGGCGGCGACATTCGATGCCCGCACCTCCAGCCACAGCGTGACGACGCCGAGTTTTTCGACTTCATCAATAACATGTTCCAGCAGTTCCCGTCCCAGGCCGCGGCGCTGGTAGGCGGGGTCGACGGCGATGTTAAAAAGCGTCGCTTCATCAAGGACAATCTGAGTAATGGCAAATGCCGCCATTTCTCCATCCACTGCCAGTTGGTAATTCAGATAACGTTCACCCTGATTGCTGGCAAAGGTTTGTTCGCTCCACGGAAAAGCGTGGGCGCGTTTTTCGATTTGCCAGGCTTTGGATAAATCAGCCGTGCTGAGGGTAGAAATCGTGTTCATGTGCGCAGATTTGTTGCCAGAGCGCGATGCGAGCCGGCACGCTGCTCTGAAGTTCATCAAAAACGGGCGTCGAGACCTGGGCGCCCGCCAGCGACAGCGGCGTCTCGCAGCCCAGTCGCCAGCTGTTGCAGCGGCTATTTTGCGGCAGCATCGCTACCCGGTCCGGCGTAAGCTGCAGTACCTGATCGGCGCGAATCGAGAGCGCGCGCAGAATATCGCTAATGAGCGGTTCAGTCAGCGACGGCGGGGTTTCCGCCACCATCACCAGACGAATATGTTCAGGAAGCGAGATAGCGATTTCGCCCTGCAACGCCCCCGGGCGACGCAGCGACCACTGGGTAATTCCCAGTTGCTGTAATTGCCAGTCTCGTCGGGAAGTCATAGCGAAACACTCCTGTTAAACAAGCGCGCAATATAGCAAATCCGTCGTATCTGCGCCAACAAACTACTATAATCGGCGCCAGTCTTATTGAAGGAGTGTTTCATGTCAGCTTTTACCCCGGCAAGTGAAGTCTTGCTGCGCCACAGTGATGATTTCGAGTCCGCCCGCGTTCTGTTTGCCGGTGACCTGCAGGATGACCTGCCTGCACGTCTGGATACCGCGGCCAGCCGCGCTCATACCCAACAATTCCACCACTGGCAGGTCCTGAATCGCCAGATGGGCGACAACGTTCGTTTTAGCTTAGTGGCCGAGGCCGCCGACGTCGCCGATTGCGATACCCTGATCTACTACTGGCCGAAGAACAAGCCAGAAGCGCAGTTCCAACTGATGAACCTGCTCTCTCTGCTGCCGGTGGGGATCGATATTTTTGTGATTGGCGAAAACCGCAGCGGCGTACGTAGCGCCGAGCAAATGCTCGCCGAATACGCGCCGCTAAATAAAGTGGATAGCGCCCGCCGCTGCGGTCTCTACCACGGCCGTCTGGAAAAACAGCCCTCCTTCAACGCCGAACAGTACTGGAACGAGTACACGCTCGATAATCTGACCATTAAAACGCTGCCGGGCGTGTTCAGCCGCGACGGCCTCGATGTCGGCAGCCAGCTGCTGCTGTCGACCCTGCAACCGCACACCAAAGGTAAAGTGCTCGATGTCGGCTGCGGCGCCGGGGTGCTTGCCACGGTACTGGCCAGCCATTCACCGAAGGTACGCCTGACGCTATGCGACGTCAGCGCTCCGGCGGTCGAAGCCAGCCGCGCGACGCTTGCCGCGAATGGTTTTGAAGGCGAGGTCTTTGCCAGTAACGTCTTCTCTGAAGTCAACGGCCGTTTTGACATGATCATCTCAAATCCGCCATTCCACGACGGCCTGCAGACCAGTCTTGAAGCGGCGCAGGCGCTGATCCGCGGCGCGGTCCGCCATCTGAACAGCGGCGGCGAACTGCGTATCGTTGCTAACGCCTTCCTGCCGTATCCGCAGGTGCTGGATGAGACGTTTGGCTTCCACGAAGTGATCGCCCAAACCGGCCGTTTCAAAGTTTACCGCACGGTGATGACTCGCCAGGCCAGGAAATAATTTTCTTTTCCCATCGGCGGCATGCTCGACGTGCCGCCAGTCCTTCCCTTCGCTCTGAATAGCCCATTTTTGCAGCAATCGAGAAAACCTGCATAATTAACTATTGACGTGTCGCCGAAAACCACTAGAATGCGCCTCCGTGGTAACGATACTTTTTAGTGTCGATGGTATGCGAAGGTGGCGGAATTGGTAGACGCGCTAGCTTCAGGTGTTAGTGTCCTTACG
>NZ_JBEAII010000032.1:0-72589 GCF_040064515.1 Klebsiella sp. CN_Kp104
GTCTCAGCGATTTTGAGGCCACCAACACCGGCAGTTTCAGCCAGCATGGTGAATAAATTAAAGGCAGGCCGCACGGACCGTAGGTCGGATAAGGCGTTAGCCGCCATCCGACAAAAAACGGCACCGCGGGTAGCCCGGATAAGGCGCTTTGCGCCGCTATCCGGGAACCGAAGAACAAAAAAGGCCGGGGCGCATGATGCGCACCCGGCCTTTTTTATCTCAGGGAGAGAGGGTTACACCACCATCCCCAGCAGCAGACAACCAACCAGGCCGCACACGGAAATGATGGTTTCCAGTACCGACCAGGACTTGATGGTCTCGCCAATGGTCAGGTTGAAATACTCTTTGAACAGCCAGAAACCTGGGTCGTTCACGTGGGAGAAGATAACGCTACCGGAACCCACGGCGATAACCATCAGCTCCGGGCTAACGCCGGTAGTGGCAATCAGCGGCGCGGCGATACCACCCGCGGTGATAGCGGCAACGGTAGCTGAACCCAGCGCAATACGCAGCACCGCAGCGATAGACCACGCCATAAACAGCGGTGACATATTGGATTCGTGCATGATAGAGGCGATGTACTTATCCATGCCGCTATCCACCAGCACCTGCTTGAAGGCGCCGCCGCCGCCGATGATTAACAGCATCATGGCAATGATTTTGATAGAGGAGGTCAGCGTATCGTTGATCTGCTCCATGGAACGGCCGCGATTGAGGCCGAAAGTGAACAGCGCGATCAGCACCGCAATCAGGGTCGCCATCACCGGGTCGCCGAAGAACTCGGCAACGGGCAGGAAGGCGTGTCCCTTCGGCAGAACCATCTCGGCGACGGCGCGCATTGCCATCAGGATCACCGGTACCAGAGAGGTCCAGACGCTGACGCCAAAGCCCGGCATCTCTTCTTCAGTGAAGGTTTTTGGGTTGTGCAGACCTTCCGGGATCGGCTTATCAATACCTTTCAGGAAACGGGCGAAAACCGGGCCGGCGAGAATAACCGTCGGGATAGCCAGAATTGTCCCGTAGAGCAGCGTTTTGCCCATATCGGCGTGGAAAATTGTCGCGATAGCGGTCGGGCCCGGGTGTGGCGGCAGGAAACCGTGGGTGACGGAGAGCGCCGCGGCCATCGGTACGCCAACGTACAGCAGCGGGATACGCGCGGAAGCGGCGATGGTAAAGACCAGCGGCAGCATCAGCACGAAACCGACTTCATAGAACAGGGCGAAACCGACGGTGAAACCGGTCAGTACAACGGCCCATTGAATATGTTTTTTACCGAATTTATCAATCAGGGTAGTGGCGATACGCTGCGCGCCGCCGCAGTCCGCCAGCATTTTACCGAGCATAGCGCCGAAGCCCATGATCAGTGCGAGGCTGCCGAGCGTGCCCCCGACGCCGTTTTTGATGGATACGATGACTTTATCCAGAGGCATACCCTGCATTAATCCGACGGCGAGCGCCACCAGAACCAGAGCGATGAAGCCGTTCATTTTGAAACGGATCATCAGCAACAATAACAGGGCAACCCCGATAGCTACGATGACTAATGGCATGATTTACCTGGCCTTAACTTGTTATGGGTAACGTTAAAGTCTGAACATCTACAGTATCCGTTCCGCAGAGGAACAAGGATGTCTTGCACCGTAAAGCTGGCTTATTCCTGACCCAGAGAAAGGATAGCTGGCTATTTTTTTGTCGGTGGTGCTTGCTGTGGATGATACGGGTAACATGTGAGCTTTGAGAATGCCCTGCGCGGGGTAAATTTTAAATATGAGACTTAAGTCATACTCTCTGCCGGGTTTTTGCCCTGATGGCTAGTCAGAAATGTTGTGCGGTAACATGCTGAAGGGAGAAGTCGCCCGGCAAACGGATTGTTGCCGGGCGAGAGGGGGAAGCTTAGTAGTAGGAGTGCTCGCCGCGCTGGTGTTCGGTCAGATCGCGCACGCCTTTCAGCTCCGGGAATTCGTTCAGCAGCTGCTTTTCGATCCCTTCTTTCAGGGTCACATCGACCATTGAGCAGCCGTTGCAACCGCCGCCGAACTGCAGGATAGCCAGACCGTCTTCGGTGATTTCCATCAGCGAAACGCGACCGCCGTGACCGGCCAGCTGTGGGTTGATCTGCGACTGCAGCAGGTACTCCACGCGCTCCATCAGCGGGGCATCGTCGGAAACCTTACGCATTTTGGCGTTCGGCGCTTTCAGCGTCAGCTGGGAACCGAGCTGGTCAGTGACGAAGTCGATTTCAGCATCTTCCAGATAAGGTGCGCTGAGTTCATCAACATACGCGGTCAGCTGTTCAAATTTCAGCGCCGTGTCGGTGTCTTCCACCGCATCCGGTGGGCAATAGGATACGCCGCACTCAGCGTTTGGGGTGCCGGGATTAATCACAAATACGCGAATTTGCGTCCCTTCTTCCTGATTTGCCAGCAGTTTGGCAAAGTGCGCTTGTGCAGCATCGGAAATACGGATCATAGCGTTGGCCTAATAGTTGACTATTTTACTGGGTTATAATACGCCCATCAGCGGGGGTCTACAAGGTACGGCACAAACACCATACCTGAACCGTCGCGGCGCCGTTTCGCAAAAGCAGGCGGGAAATCTCGGCGACGGTGCTTCCGGTTGTGACGACATCATCCACAATGGCGATATGGAGGCCCCGAACGGATAATTCAACCTGGAAAGCATTTTTCAGGTTCTGCTTACGTAATCTGGCGCTTAACTGATGCTGCGTTGCGGTACGCCGGCTTCGCGTCAGCGCATCGCCGCGCCAGGCGCAGCCCATCCAGCGCGCCAGCGGGCGACATAGCGCCTCGCTTTGGTTAAATCCCCGACGCCAATGACGGCGCTGCCACAGCGGCACGCTGACAATCCGATCCACTGGCGGCAGCCCGCAATTAAGGCGCAGGCGTAAAAGAAGCAGTCGCGCCAGCGCCGCCGCGAGTTCCGGATGACGGGCAAACTTAAACTGGTGTACCAGCCCGCTTAGCGGTGGGGCATAGCTATTCACCGTCACCAGCCGCTGCCAGGGCGGTGGTTTTTGCAGGCAGCGTCCACAGGGCAAGGCGGGCGCCAATGCCGGTAAACCGCACTGCGGGCAGAGCGATGGCGTGACGAGCAGCGAGGCGGTGCAGCGCGAGCACATCCCCCAGTGAGCCATGGCCAGCGGCATTTGGCATAGCCAGCATAAGCTGTGTGCTGTTAGCATAATTCCCCTCATAGTGATGGAAAGAGAACAGTAACTGATGAATGACATCTGGTGGCAAACCACGGGCGAAGGAAATTGTCATCTTGTGCTGCTGCACGGCTGGGGGCTGAATGCCAACGTATGGGATTGCATCACGCCGGAACTGGCTACGCATTTTACCCTTCACCTGGTGGATTTACCGGGCTATGGCCGCAGCGGTGGTTTTGGCGCCTTAACGCTTGAAGAGATGGCGCAGCAGGTCGTTGAAAAAGCGCCGGAGCAGGCTATCTGGCTTGGCTGGAGCCTGGGCGGGCTGGTAGCGAGCCTGGTGGCGCTGCAGCACCCGCAACGCGTGCAGGCGCTGGTGACCGTCGCTTCTTCGCCGTGTTTTGGCGCGCGCGATCAGTGGCCGGGGATTAAACCGGAAGTGCTGAGCGGCTTCCAGCAACAGCTGAGTGAAGATTTCCAGCGTACCGTCGAGCGTTTTCTTGCCCTACAAACCATGGGCACCGAAAGCGCGCGCCAGGACGCCCGGGCGCTGAAAAGCACCGTTCTGTCGCTGCCGATGCCGCCTGCCGAGGTTCTCAACGGCGGGCTGGAGATCCTCAAAACCGCCGATTTGCGTCAACCGCTCGCCGCGCTGACCATGCCGTTTTTGCGTCTCTATGGCCGACTGGATGGGCTGGTGCCGCGTAAAATCGTTCCTCTGTTGGATGAGCTGTGGCCGCAAAGTGAGTCTGTTGTCTTCGAAAAGGCGGCCCATGCGCCGTTTATTTCACATCCCCAGCCATTCTGTGAGCCTCTCATCGCGCTGAAAAACCGGCTGAATAATTATTTTTAGCGCCGCGTGGTAAATCATCAGGATCGGGCAATACTTAGGTTGTTGCGGTGGTTGATTATTTCGTTTTTGCCGCCGCAAACTAAAAATAACAACCTTATGGAGAGTAAAGGCTATGAAACTTGTTACAGGTATTGTTGCATCTCTGGTGATAGGCTCCCTCTCTTTTGGCGCGTTCGCGGCGAAAGAGATCCAGAAAGATGAAGTCGCGAAGATGAATCTGACCAAGGTCGGCAGCATCACGACTTCCCGTACCACGTCGCCGATGGACGCGAAGCGCGATCTGTCGAAGAAAGCGGATGAGTTGGGTGGTAAGTACTTCGTAGTGATTGCCGGCGAGAAGAACGAGAAGACGGTTCACGCGAACGCCGACGTGTATAAGTAAATCAGGTGCTCCCCGGATAAGGAGCTAGTCGCTATCCGGGGATATCCATTCAGCGCAAAGACCACCACTCCCGCAGACAGGCTTTCCCTTCCGGGCAACTTTTACAGCTGCCGGAAAGGCAGCCATCGGCATCTTCGGTCATCTTGACCGCTTTTCCCATCGCTTCCAGGCGGCTTAACATGGCGTCGATCAGCGGCCGTGGCGTATGCAGGCGGGCGCTCAGCTGAGCGGCTTCCATGCGCCCCTGCAGGGCCAGCATATCGCGAACGTCAATTAACGATGCCATGATGATTGCTCCTTAGTGGCAGTCGCCGGCTGGGCTCTGGCAGCAGGACGTTGGGGTTTTACGCGTCGCCAGCAGGGAAACATCCACCCGGCTACGCGCCCGACGCAACAGGCCAAAGACCACGACGTTAAACAGAATTACCGCCAGAATACACACCAGGCTGTAGCGCGGGTGTTGGCTAAAGCTCACGGTCTGGTAGTACAGCGTCGATAGCGAGTAGGCGATATTCAATCCCCACAACACCGAGAACATCATCCAACCGCGGCTGGACTCGCGGGCAATTGCTCCCATCACGGAAATGCATGGAATATAGAGCAGGACGAAGATCAGGTAGCTGTACGCGGCGGCGGCGCTGCCGAATTTACTGCCCATCACCCCCATGGCGCCGGTTTCCATTTCGCCATCGCCTTTGCTTGCTTCAATCGGGTTCGCCAGCACGCTCAGGCTAAAGGTGTCTTTCAGCCCCTGCCAGGTTTCATCGACGGCGGCTAACAGCTCATCGCCAAGGCTAAACTCCTGTGGGTTAAACTCTTCATTCTGGATATCTTCCGCGGTGTAGAGGGTGTTCAACGTACCGACCACCACTTCTTTCGCCATCGCGCCGGTAAACAGGCCGACGGTTGCCTGCCAGTTATCTTCATGCACGCCAATCGGCTTAAACACCGGGGTAATCACCCGGCTAACCGAAGCCAGCGCCGAGTCGTTGATGTTATCGACCACTTTGCCGCTGAGCGAGAAGCTGTTCAGCGCGCTGAGGAAAATACTGACGATGACGATGACCTTACCGGCGCGCAGGACGAAGCCTTTCAGGCGCTGCCAGGTCTGGATAACCAGGCTCTTGATGTGCGGTACGTGATACACCGGCAGCTCCATCACGAACGGCGAGGCTTCACCGCGCATAATGGTGTATTTGAGCATCAGCCCGGTGAGGATCGCCATCACGATGCCCAGTACGTACAGTGAGAAGACCGCCAGCGCGCCGTTCTGGCCGAAGAAGGCGGCGGCGAAGACCGCGAAAATCGCCAGTCGGGCGCCGCAGGACATAAACGGCGCCATCATAATGGTCATCAGCCGTTCACGCGGCGCATCCAGCGTACGGGCGCCCATAACGGAAGGCACGTTACAGCCGAAACCAACGATCAGCGGCACGAAGGATTTCCCCGGCAGGCCTAACGCCTGCATCAGGCGATCCATCACGAAGGCCGCGCGCGCCATATACCCGGAGTCCTCAAGGAAAGAGAGGAACAGGTACATCATGCCGATTTGCGGCACCAGCGGCAGCACGGTATTGATACCGCCGCCCAGCCCTTGCGCGAGGAACACGGTCAGCCAGTCCGGGAAGTGCAGGGTGTAGCCCAGCCACTGGATGCCGTGAATGAAGATAGCCACCGAGCCGGCGTCGAAAATCGGCTGCAGGGCGCCGCCGATGTTGATAGCCAGCAGGAACATCAGGTACATCACGAACAGGAAGATCGGTAAGCCGAGGAAGCGGTTAAGGATAATTTTATCCATCGCCGTGGTGAAGCGGCTCGGCTCAGCGGTCAGGGTGTTACTGACGGCATCGCATACCGCGGCGATACTTTGATAGCGGGCATCGGCGATATACAGCGCCGGATCGTCCATCTCGCCGCTCAGGTTGGCCAGCGCCAGATCCAGTTTATCGGCGGCGTTGCCGGCAAAGGCGCGGCTATAAATATCGCCTTCCAGCATCTGCAGCCCAAGCCAGCGGCGCTGACGCAGCGGCATATCAGCAGGCATCGCCTGCGCCAGCATATCGGCTTCGCGCTGCAGGGATTGCGGATAGTGCACCAGTTCCAGCGGCTGATTTTGCTCATGGCGGTCAAGCGCCATTTTCAGCGCTTCAATACCGCGGCCGCGGGTGGAGACCAGCGGAATCACCGGGCAGCCGAGGCGGGCCGCCAGCGCGTCGACGTCGATGCGGATTTGCTGTTTTTCGGCAATATCGAGCATGTTTAGCGCGACGACGCAGGGAATACCCAACTCCAGCAGCTGCAGAGTCAGATAGAGGTTACGTTCCAGGTTCGAGGCGTCGATGACGTTAATCAGCAGGTCGGCATCGCCGCTGAGAATATAGTGACAGGCAATTTGTTCATCGAGCGATGTTTGCGAGGAGATGGTGGTCAGCGAATAGGTTCCCGGCAGGTCGACCAGAGTAACCTGGTGGTCGGTGGTGGTGAAGGCGCCTTCTTTACGCTCAACGGTGACCCCCGCCCAGTTACCCACCCGCTGGCGCGCGCCGGTTAGCTGATTAAATAACGTTGTTTTGCCGGAATTAGGATTACCAATTAAACCAACGGTTAATTTTTTCATTTTTCAGACTCTTAGTGCCGGGTCAGGTGTTATTGCGCAACCGCTTCCAGTTCAATTAACGCGAGGTCTTTTTTACGTAATACCAGGCTCACGCGCCGGGTCTCAATATGAATAGGATCGCCCAGTGGCGCCACGCGCACGACATGAAACGAAGAACCGGGCAACATTCCCAGGGAGAGCAGTTTCTGCCTATAAGCCGGGCTAATATCGCGGGAAAAACCGGTGATTTTCCACGCACTATCAGGAGTGAATTGCATAGGGCCTACTTGTTATCGCTAACCGAAAAGAGAATTTCCAGGCGCGGCTATAAAAGCGGCGCTGGGGACTATAGCCAACGAAGAAGAATAAAACTTAACTGATAACGATGATAATGAGAATGGTTTGTATCATCAATACATGGCATGGATAATAAATGCGTTTTTCCGGGGTATTTGCTTATTTTTTGATATGACGCAAGAACCCTGTTGTAGCCAAAAATAAGTCAAAAATTAATTTATTCACTTAATGTTTAATAAAGGTTTCATTAGTTAACAGAATGAAACTTTATAAATTTCGAACTTATTGAAAGGTTACTGGAATATATTAATCGAGGCTCAGGCATTAAAAATGCGGAAAATTGCCCCTCGAAGAGGGGCTGGGAAGGATTAGCGTTTTTTGCCCATCGCGGCGGCCAGCGCATCCATCATCGCGCTGTTGCCGGCTGGCTGAGCATCGCGACCGCGCGGCTTCGCCGCTTTTGCCGCCGGGCGGTTACCCTGCGGGCGATCGTTGCCGCCGCCGCGGCGCGCGTTGCTGTCGCCCGGTTGTTCATCGAGGCGCATCGTTAACGCGATGCGTTTACGCGGCAGGTCCACTTCCATCACCTTCACTTTGACGATATCGCCCGCTTTGACCACGGTATGCGGGTCTTCAACGAACTTATTCGACAGCGAAGAGATGTGGACCAGGCCATCCTGGTGCACGCCGATATCGACGAAGGCGCCAAAGTTGGTGACGTTGGTGACCGCACCTTCCAGAATCATCCCCGGCAGCAGGTCGTTCATCGTCTCAACGCCGTCGGCGAACTGGGCGGTTTTAAACTCAGGGCGCGGATCGCGGCCCGGTTTTTCCAGCTCTTTGATGATATCGGATACCGTCGGCACCCCGAACTTATCATCGGTAAAATCAGAGGCTTTCAGGTTGCGCAGCTCGCTGCTGTTGCCCATCAGATCTTTCAGCGCCTGCTGGGTAGCGGCCAGAATACGCTCGACCACCGGGTAGGCTTCCGGGTGAACGGTCGAGGCGTCAAGCGGGTTGTCGCCGTGGTTAATGCGCAGGAAGCCGGCGCACTGTTCAAAGGCTTTTGGCCCCAGACGGCTTACCTTCAGCAACTGCTGGCGGTTGTGGAACTGGCCGTTCTCGTCGCGCCAGGCGACGATATTCTGCGCCATCATACGGGTCAGGCCCGCGACGCGGGTCAACAGCGCCACCGAGGCGGTGTTAAGGTCGACGCCAACGGCGTTTACGCAGTCTTCTACTACCGCATCCAGCTTACGCGCCAGCTGCGTCTGGCTAACGTCATGCTGATACTGGCCGACGCCGATTGATTTCGGATCGATTTTCACCAGCTCGGCCAGCGGATCCTGCAGACGGCGGGCGATAGAGACCGCGCCGCGTAGGGAAACATCGAGGTCCGGGAACTCCTGCGCCGCCAGTTCGGAAGCCGAGTAGACCGACGCGCCGGCTTCGCTGACGATTACTTTCTGGGCGGTCACTTTCGGGAACTGTTTTTGCACGTCGAGGAAGAAACGCTCGGTCTCGCGGGAAGCGGTACCGTTGCCGATAGCCACCAGCTCAACGTTATGTTTCTCGCACAGCGCCGCCACCACGACGGCGGCTTTAGCCGCCTGGCCGGTATGCGGGTAGATGGTATCGGTGGCCACCAGTTTGCCGGTGCCGTCGACTACCGCCACTTTGACGCCGGTACGCAGGCCTGGGTCAAGTCCCATGGTGGCGCGCAGGCCGGCAGGCGCGGCCATCAGCAGGTCATGAAGGTTACGGGCGAATACGTTAATCGCTTCGTCTTCCGCGCGTTCGCGCACGGTGCCCATTAATTCGGTTTCGAGGTGCATCAGCACCTTGATGCGCCAGGTCCAGCTGACGACGCCTTTGCGCCAGCTGTCCGCCGGGGCGTTATTCAGGCGCAGGCCGAGATGATCGATAATGATCTGCTCGCAGTGGCTCTCTTTCGGCGGCTCATCAAACTGCGGGTCGGCGTTGAGCGACAGCTGCAGCACGCCCTCATTGCGCCCGCGGAACATCGCCAGCGCGCGGTGCGACGGCACGGAAGCGATCGGTTCATGGTGGTCGAAGTAATCGCGGAATTTAGCGCCTTCTTCTTCCTTGCCGCTGACGACGCTGGCCACCAGATGAGCGTTTTTCCACAGATAATCACGTACTTTCGCCAGCAGGGCGGCGTCTTCCGCGAAGCGTTCCATCAGGATATAGCGCGCGCCGTCGAGAGCGGCTTTGCTATCCGCCACGCCTTTATCGGCATCGATATAGTTTGCCGCTTCGGTTTCCGGATCGTGGGAAGGCTCATTCCACAGCAGATCGGCCAGCGGTTCGAGACCGGCTTCAATGGCGATTTGCCCGCGGGTGCGGCGTTTGGGTTTGTACGGCAGGTAGAGATCTTCGAGCTCGGTTTTGCTGAGGGTGGCGTTGATGGCTTTTTCCAGCGCTTCGCTGAGCTTGCCCTGTTCGCCGATCGATTTGAGGATCGCCTGGCGGCGGTCTTCCAGTTCGCGCAGATACCCGAGGCGAGTTTCCAGATTACGCAGCTGCGTGTCATCCAGACCGCCGGTGACTTCCTTACGATAACGTGCAATAAACGGCACGGTGTTCCCTTCATCAAGCAGGCGAACGGCAGCTTCTACCTGTTCGGCTCTGGCCTGAAGTTCACCCGCAATAATGCGGCAGAGCGAATCATTCATCATCGGTTTTATTCATCATTAGGGTCAAAAATCAGGGGATAGTTATACGGGCTGCCAGGCTAAAATGCCAGCCGCGACCGGGTTCTCTCGGAATGTTCCGGCGCTATTTCACGTATTCAATTTCATTGACGTACCAGCTGGCTTCGCCCGCCGGAGTGTTAACGATAGCCAGGTCGCCCACCTCTTTCTTCAGTAAAGCGCGCGCCATTGGCGAATCGATGGAGATATAGTCTTTGCGGCCGAAGATTTCATCGTAGCCGACAATGCGAAAGCGCTTGGTATCGCCATCGTCGTTCTCGATCTCCACCCACGCGCCGAAGAACACTTTGCCTTCCTGCTGCGGGGAATAATCGACGATTTTGAGATTTTCCAGACACTTGGTGAGATAACGCACCCGGCGGTCAATCTCGCGCAGGCGCTTTTTATTGTACTGATAATCGGCGTTTTCACTGCGGTCGCCAAGACTCGCCGCCCAGGTCACTTTCTTGGTGACTTCCGGGCGCTCTGTACGCCACAAGTAATCCATCTCTTGCTTCAGTTTTTCATACCCTTCACGGGTGATCAGCGGCGTTTTCATCTGTGGTTCATCCAAAATAATCTCGTCCCGCCGTACCTTAACCAGCCGTTTCGGCAAGGTAAAGCGCCAGGCGCAGAAATCACGGCTACTGGCTGCGGGTAAAAATGGTAATCACCTGATCAATATGATTTTTCATTGCTTTCTTTGCCGCACGTACGTCGTGGGCCTCAATGGCTTCAAGGATCGCGCGATGCTCCTGTTCCGAGCGATGCGGCATATCGTCCGGGGTGTAATGGCGCTGCAGCATGCGGAACATACTGCCGTAGCGGTGGCCGAGCAGGTGGCCGATGATAAACGCGTACGCCGGGTTGCCGCTGGCCTGAGCGATACGGATATGGAACAGGCGGTCGCCGGGATGGGTGGTTGAACCGGCACGGTTATCGCGACAGTTTTGCTCAAAGGCCTCGCGGATAGCGGCCAGCTCTTCGGGGCTGGCATGACGCGCCGCCAGCGCGGCGGTTTCCGGTTCGATTAACAGGCGCGCCTGCAGCAGAGAAAAGGGCGGTAGTTCGGCGTTAAAATCGAGGTCTATGTTGAGTTCGTCGTCGATCTCCGTCCACTGGTCGCGGCCGGCCTGCGCCATCACTGGCTCTTTGGTGGCGACGAGCGGCGTTTGCGATTTGACGATTACCCCGTTGCCGACGCGCACGTCCACCAGGCCAATCACCTCCAGCGCAATCAGCGCTTCGCGTACCGATGCGCGGCTGACGTTCAACTGCTGGGCTAAATCTCGCTCAGACGGAAGACGACTGCCGGGCGGAAATTCGTTGTTCTCAATTAATCGCTTGAGTTGGTCTGCTATCTGTCTGTAAATCCTTGGGTTTTCCAGTCTGGTAATCGGCATGTTTCACCTTTGCTCATGCGATAGACAGTGATAAAGCGCACAAATATTGGCCAGCACACTTGAGTGTTTGTTAGTCGAGTGTAATTAATTGGTTAACCAATGTGCCGTTTGTGGCCGTTTTTGCAACATCTAAGCTTCACGATAGCGGGTTATGCCTGACTTGTCATGCGAAAGGTCAGGCCTTTGACTACCACCAATGGCCTGACCATTAGTCCTTTAGACCAGGGGAGAGAAATGGAACTAACCGGAAAACGCGTTCTGATTACCGCCGCAGGGCAGGGGATTGGCAATAGCTGCGCGCGGCTATTTGCCGCCGCCGGCGCGGAAGTGATTGCCAGCGATATCAACATTGCCGGATTGAGCGATATCCCCGGCGTACAGCCGCTGCAGCTGGATGTCACCCGCGCGGATGCGATTGCCGCCGCCGCGGAAACGCTGGGCCCGCTGGATGTGTTGTTCAACTGCGCCGGGGTGGTGCATAGCGGCAGCATTCTTGAATGTAGCGAGCGGGAGTGGCAGTTCGCCCTCGATCTGAATGTCACCGCCATGTTCCACACGATTCGCGCCTTTTTGCCGGCGATGATCGCCCGCGGCGGCGGTTCGATTATCAACATGTCATCGGTAGCTTCCAGCGTGAAAGGAGTACCAAACCGCTTCGCCTACAGCGCCAGTAAAGCGGCGGTCATTGGCCTGACCCGCTCGGTAGCGGCGGATTTCGTCACCCAGGGCATTCGTTGTAATGCGATTTGTCCGGGCACCGTCGATTCACCTTCCCTACGCGGACGTATTGCCGAGCAGGCGCGCGAGCAGGGGCTGAGCGAAGAGGCGGTTTATGAGGCGTTTGTCGCCCGCCAGCCCATTGGCCGCATCGGCAAGCCGGAAGAGATCGCCCAACTGGCGCTGTACCTGGCTTCCGACGCCAGCGCCTACACCACCGGCACGGTGCAGATTATTGACGGCGGTTGGAGCAACTAACCGCGCGGCGCTTTATTTCACTATCAGGAAAACGCATGAAATTACTTCGTTTTGGCAATCCCGGCAGCGAGCGTCCGGGCGTACTCGATAACGACGGCCGCTTGCGCGACCTATCGAACTATGTGACCGATCTGCGCGGCGACGCGCTGCTGCCGGAGAGTCTGGCGCGTCTGCGCCAGCTGGATCTCTACAGCCTGCCGCTGGTTGATGGCAATCCGCGTATTGGCGCCTGTGTTGGCGGTATCGGTAAGTTTATCTGCATCGGCCTGAACTATGCCGATCACGCCGCGGAGACCGGCGCCGATATTCCGCAGGAGCCGGTGGTATTCAGCAAGTGGACCAGCGCGGTGGTCGGGCCTAACGACAACGTGATTATCCCGCGCGGTTCGCAAAAGACCGACTGGGAAGTCGAATTAGGGGTAGTGATTGGCAAAGGCGGGCGCTATATCGACGAGCGCGACGCCATGCAGCACGTTGCTGGCTACTGCGTGATTAATGACGTCTCCGAACGTGAATATCAAATTGAGCGCGGCGGCACCTGGGATAAGGGCAAAGGCTGCGACACGTTCGGGCCGACCGGCCCCTGGCTGGTGACCGCCGATGAAATCCCCGATCCCAACGCGCTTAACCTGTGGCTGGAGGTCGACGGCAAGCGCTATCAGGACGGCAACACCCGCACCATGATTTTCAAAGTGCCCTATATCATCAGCTACCTGAGCCGCTTTATGAGCCTGCAGCCGGGCGATGTCATCTCCACCGGTACGCCGCCGGGGGTGGGTATGGGCCAGAAACCGCAGCCGGTTTATTTACGCGCCGGCCAGACTATTCGTTTGGGCATTGAAGGGTTGGGCGAACAGCAGCAGCTGACCGTGGAGGACAAACAATGACGCAAATTACCGCCCTGCGGGTAGAGGATATTCGCTTCCCCACTTCGCAGCAGTTGGACGGCTCCGATGCGATGAATCCCGACCCGGATTACTCCGCCGCCTACGTGATCCTCGAAACCGACAATCCTAAGCTCACCGGTCACGGGTTGACCTTCACCATTGGCCGCGGCAACGAAATTTGCTGCGCGGCGATTCAGGCGCTGGAGCATTTAATCGTCGGCGAGCAACTCGAGACGATCGCCGCCGATATGGGCGCCTTCTGGCGGCGCTTTACCAGCGATAGCCAGCTGCGCTGGATTGGCCCGGACAAAGGGGCGATTCACCTGGCGACCGGCGCGGTGGTCAATGCGGTGTGGGATCTGTGGGCGAAGGCCGAAGGCAAACCGGTCTGGCGACTGGTCGCCGATATGAGCCCGGCTGAGCTGGTGCGCTGTATCGATTTTCGCTACATCACCGACTGCATTACCCCGGAGGAGGCGCTGCGCCTGCTGGAAAGCCGTGAGGAGGGCAAAGCCCAGCGTCTCGAACAGCTACAGGCGCAGGGTTATCCGTGCTACACCACCTCAGCGGGCTGGCTGGGATACGGTGATGAAAAACTGCGTCGCCTTTGTCAGCAGGCGGTGGACGCCGGTTTCTCGCATATCAAGCTGAAGGTCGGGCGTGATATTGAAGATGATATCCGCCGCGTGCGCATTGCCCGGGAAGTGATTGGCCCCGAGCGGAAATTGATGATTGACGCCAACCAGGTATGGGAAGTGGACGCCGCCATTCCATGGGTCAAAGCGTTGGCCTTCGCCAACCCGTGGTTTATCGAAGAGCCGACCAGCCCGGATGATATCGAAGGCCACCGCAAGATCCGCGAAAACATCGGCGCGGTGAAGGTCGCCACCGGCGAGATGTGCCAGAACCGGATTATGTTCAAACAGTTCATTATGCGCGGCGCGATTGACGTGGTGCAGATCGATGCCTGCCGGTTAGGCGGCGTCAACGAAGTGCTGGCGGTGATGCTGATGGCGGCGAAGTACAACCTGCCGGTTTGCCCGCACGCCGGCGGCGTCGGACTGTGCGAATACGTCCAGCACCTGTCGATGATTGACTACCTGTGCATCGCCGGTACCCATGAAGGGCGGGTGATTGAGTTTGTCGACCATCTGCACGAGCACTTCCTGCACCCTTGCGAAATCCGCGGCGCAGCTTATATGCCGCCGCAGGCGCCGGGCTACTCGATTGAAATGCATCAGGCTTCTATCGAGCAGTACCGCTACCGTGGAGAAGCGCATGTTGCGCATTGACGCCCACCACCACTACTGGCGCTATCAGCCACAGGATTACCCGTGGATTGATGACGACATGCCGCAACTGCGCCGGGATTTTTACCCTCCGCAGCTCCAGCCGCTGCTGGCGCAGCACCGGCTCGATGGCGCGGTGGTGGTGCAGGCGCGTCATGATGAAAACGAAACCGCCTGGCTGGTGGCGCAGGTTTCTCAGGCGGTTGGCGTATGCGGCGTAGTGGGCTGGCTGGATATTACCGCCGCGGATCTCGAGGACAAGCTGACGCAGTGGCGCGACCAGCTGTGCGGGTTGCGCCATCAGGTGCAGGATGAAGCCGATCCGGCAGCGTGGCTTGAGCGCGAGGCGGTCTCGCGAGGAATGCAGCAGTTGCAGCGCCAGGGCTATAGCTGGGATCTGTTGGTTACCCATCGTCATCTCGCGGCGGCGGCACGCTTTGCCGCCCGCCACGATGATCACTGGCTGGTACTCGACCATTTCGGCAAGCCGGATATCGCGCGCGGCGCGGCCCATTGGGCCGAACAGGCGCGGCCGCTGGCGGCGCTACCGCACGTGGCGCTTAAGCTTTCTGGTCTGGTGACCGAGGCCGCGGGCGGATGCTGGACCGAGCAGCAACTGCTGCCTTTCTTCGACGCCGCGCTGGGGCTGTTTGGCCCGCAGCGGCTGATGTTTGGTTCCGACTGGCCGGTATGCCTGCTGGCGGCGGAGTACCGCCAGGTTTACCAGCTGTGCGAAACGGCGCTGGCCCCGCTGACGGAAACGCAGCGGTCAGCTATCTGGGGCGGCACTGCCTGTCGGGTTTATGGTTTAACGGAGGCGAAGCGTGGATCTATTTCTTAAAGACAAAGTGGTTATCGTCACCGGCGGCGGCTCGGGGATCGGCGCGGCGGTAACGCAACTGCTGGCGGAAGAGGGGGCGGTGCCGGTCATCGTCACTAACGCCCAGCCAGAGCAGGGGTTTATGGATAGGCTGAAGCAAATCGCGCCGCAAAGTGAGCTGATTATCGCCGACCTGTGCCAGGAGGCTGAATGCGCCAGGGCGGTGAGCCAGGTGCTGGCGCGCTTTGGTCGTATTGATGCGCTGGTGAATAACGCCGGAGTGAACGATGGCGTAGGGCTCGAGGCCGGGCGTGAGGCGTTTCTCGGATCGCTTGAAAAAAACCTGATCCACTACTATCAGATGGCCCACCTATGCCGCGAAGCGTTAGAGGCGGCGCGGGGGGCTATCGTCAATATCGCCTCGAAAACCGCGCTCAGCGGCCAGGGCGGCACCAGCGGCTATACCGCGGCGAAAGGGGCGGTGCTGGCATTAACCCGTGAATGGGCGGTATCGCTGCGCGAGAGCGGCGTGCGGGTCAACGCGGTGGTGCCGGCAGAAGTGCTGACGCCGCAGTACCAGCGCTGGATAAATACCTTCCCTGACCCGCAGCGGCAGATGGCGGCGATTAACCAACGCATCCCGTTGGGCAAACGCATGACCACGCCGGAAGAGATCGCCAATACCGTGGTGTTTCTTATCTCCTCGCGTGCGTCGCACACTACCGGGCAGTGGTTATCGGTGGATGGCGGGTATTTGCATCTCGACAGGGCGCTGTCATGAGCGTTACCGCCGCGCGGCGGCGACTGTGTCAGGCGTTGGATTTGGTCGATTCGGCAGAGAAAATTGCCGAATACCAGCGTCTGCATGAACGTATCTGGCCGGAAGTCGCCGGGCATCTGCGCGCCCATGGCGTGCTGGATATGGAGATTTACCGGCTTGGCACGCGGCTGTTTATGGTGATGGAGGTCGCCGGGGATTTCGATGGCGAACGCTTTGCTCAGCACAGCCTGAACCACCCGGTCATTCAGCGCTGGGAAGCGCTGATGTGGCAATACCAGGTTCCCACCCCCTGGACGCCGGCAGGCGAAAAATGGGTGTCGATGGAGCGCATATTCTCTTTGCAGGATCAATAAAACAACTCTGTACTCTACTGAGGATCTCACCATGCTAGTGAATAAAACGGCGGAGCCGCTGGCGGCCCGCGCCGGGGCGACCCCTAATCTGCGCTGGGCATTTATGCTGGTCACCAGCCTGTTCTTTATGTGGGGGCTCTCTTACGGCCTGCTCGATGTTCTCAATAAACATTTTCAGGAGACCCTGCACGTCACCAAAGCGCAGTCCGGTTTACTGCAGGCGGCCTATTTTGGCGCCTACTTCCTGGTGGCGCTGCCCGCCGGCTACTTTATGGATAAACGCGGTTATAAAGCGGGGATCCTGGTCGGCTTGTGCCTGTATGCGCTTGGCGCGCTGCTGTTTGTGCCGGCGGCGAGCGTGAATAGCTTTGCGCTGTTCCTGTTCGCGCTGTTTGTGATTGCCTGTGGATTAGGTTGTCTTGAGACCGCGGCGAACCCTTATGCGACGGTACTTGGCGATAGTAAAGGCGCCGAGCGGCGGTTGAATCTGGCGCAGTCGTTTAACGGACTGGGGCAATTTATTGGCCCGCTGATCGGCGGCACGCTGTTCTTTTCAGCTACTCAGGGCGATACCGGCGATCAGAGCTCGGTAAAAATCACCTATGTCGCTATCGCCGTGCTGGTGCTGGCCATCGCGTTGCTGTTCCGCCGCACGCCGATGCCGGATATTCGCGAAGAGGAGGGCAGTCAGCAAGAAGCGGCGCAGGGGCTGTGGCAGCATCGCCACTTTACCGGCGGGGTTATCGCCCAGTTCTTTTATGTTGCCGCGCAGGTCGGCGTGGGTGCGTTCTTTATCAACTATGCGACCGAGCACTGGCATGGCGTGACAAACCAGCACGCTTCCTATCTGCTGTCGATTGCGATGATTAGCTTTATGGTCGGTCGTTTCTTCAGTACCTGGCTGATGGGGCGGGTGCAGGCGGCGACGCTGCTGATGGTGTATTCGTTGGTCAATATCGTGCTCTGCGGTCTGGTGATGATGAGTATCGACGGCGTGTCGGTGGTGGCGCTGATTGCAGTCTTCTTTTTTATGTCGATTATGTTCCCGACCATTTTCGCGCTGGGCGTTAAAAATATGGGCAGCCATACCAAACGCGCCAGCTCGTTTATGATTATGGCCATCGTCGGCGGGGCGATTATGCCTTACTTTATGGGGGCGCTGGCCGACCGCTACAGCACCGCGCTGGCCTATGGGTTGCCGCTGCTATGCTTCCTGGTGGTGCTGTGGTACGGCATGAGCCAACGACGCGCGTAAGCGGCAAAATTAGCTAAAAAGGCGGAGGAGACCCTCCGCCTTTTTCTTTTTTGTCGCGCCGGTGGTAAATTTTGCTCAGAATGACGGGTATAAACTGCTGTTTAATATGCTTTGTAACAATTTCGACTAGAATATATACCAGATTTGGCTGGTCGTATTAGCGTGGGTTTTTAAGAATACGCACTAACGATTGCAGTGAACCTTTGGGAGTACAAACAATGCAAGAGAATTATAAGATTCTGGTTGTGGATGACGACATGCGCCTGCGCGCGCTGCTGGAACGTTATCTGACCGAGCAGGGCTTCCAGGTTCGTAGCGTGGCGAACGCTGAACAGATGGATCGCCTGCTGACCCGTGAATCCTTCCACCTGATGGTGCTGGATCTGATGCTGCCGGGCGAAGATGGTTTATCTATCTGCCGCCGTCTGCGTAGTCAGAGCAACCCGATGCCGATCATTATGGTGACGGCGAAAGGGGAAGAAGTGGACCGTATCGTGGGGCTGGAAATCGGCGCCGATGACTACATTCCTAAACCGTTTAACCCGCGTGAACTGCTGGCCCGTATCCGCGCCGTGCTGCGCCGCCAGGCGAACGAGCTGCCGGGCGCGCCATCGCAAGAAGAAGCGGTGATCGCTTTTGGCAAATTTAAACTGAACCTCGGCACCCGCGAGATGTTCCGTGAAGATGAGCCGATGCCGCTCACCAGCGGTGAGTTCGCGGTATTAAAAGCGCTGGTTAGCCATCCGCGTGAACCGCTGTCCCGCGATAAGCTGATGAACCTTGCCCGCGGCCGCGAGTACTCGGCGATGGAGCGTTCCATCGACGTACAAATCTCCCGCCTGCGCCGCATGGTGGAAGAAGATCCGGCGCATCCGCGCTACATCCAGACCGTTTGGGGACTAGGCTACGTCTTCGTGCCGGACGGTTCTAAGGCATGAAGCGCGTGCGTTTTTCGCCGCGAAGCTCATTTGCCCGCACCCTGTTACTGATCGTCACCCTGCTGTTCGTCAGCCTGGTGACGACCTATCTGGTGGTGCTGAATTTCGCGATCCTGCCGAGCCTGCAGCAGTTTAACAAGGTGCTGGCATACGAAGTCCGTATGCTGATGACCGATAAACTGCAGCTGGAAGACGGCACCCAACTGGTGGTTCCGCCGGCGTTTCGCCGCGAAATTTACCGCGAGCTGGGGATTTCGCTCTATTCCAATGAGGCGGCGGAAGACGCAGGGCTGCGCTGGGCGCAGCATTATGAATTCTTAAGCCAGCAGATGGCGCACCAGCTTGGCGGGCCGACCGAAGTGCGGGTTGAGGTCAACAAAAGCTCGCCGGTGGTGTGGCTGAAGACCTGGCTGTCGCCGAATATCTGGGTGCGGGTGCCGCTGACTGAAATCCATCAGGGCGATTTCTCGCCGCTATTCCGTTATACGCTGGCGATAATGCTGCTGGCCATTGGCGGCGCGTGGCTATTCATCCGTATCCAGAACCGGCCGCTGGTCGATCTGGAGCACGCCGCGCTGCAGGTCGGACGTGGGATTATTCCGCCGCCCCTACGCGAGTACGGCGCGTCGGAAGTGCGTTCGGTAACCCGCGCCTTCAACCATATGGCCGCCGGGGTCAAACAGCTGGCGGATGACCGTACGCTGCTGATGGCCGGGGTCAGCCACGATTTGCGCACGCCGTTGACGCGGATCCGGCTGGCGACGGAGATGATGGGCGAACAGGACGGCTATCTTGCCGAGTCGATCAATAAAGATATCGAAGAGTGCAACGCCATCATCGAGCAGTTTATTGATTACCTGCGCACCGGCCAGGAGATGCCGATGGAGCTTGCGGATCTCAATGCCGTGTTAGGCGAAGTGATCGCCGCCGAAAGCGGCTACGAGCGGGAAATCGCCACCGATCTGCAGGCCGGAGAAATTCCGCTGCGCCTGCATCCGCTATCGATTAAACGCGCGCTAGCCAATATGGTGGTGAACGCCGCTCGTTACGGTAAGGGCTGGATTAAAGTCAGCAGCGGCAGCGAAGCCAGCCGTGCCTGGTTCCAGGTGGAAGATGACGGCCCGGGAATTAAACCGGAACAGCGCGAACATCTGTTCCAGCCGTTTGTGCGCGGCGATAGCGCCCGTAGCACCAGCGGCACCGGGCTGGGGCTGGCGATAGTGCAGCGTATTATCGACAATCATAACGGTCGCCTGGAGATTGGCACCAGCGAACGCGGCGGCCTGCTGATCCGCGCCTGGCTACCAATCCCGGTGCATCGCGCGCTGTCGCCGGCGAAGCCTGCGAAAGAGAGTTGATTAGCGTATAAAAATAAAAAAGCCGGGCATCGCCCGGCTTTGTTGTCTCTGTGACCTGATTAACGCTTCGGACCGGCCGCAACCAGCGCAGCGCCGGCCGGTGTATCGGTATATTTCTCGAAGTTCTCAATAAACAGTTTCGCCAGCTGATCGGCTTTCTCCTGCCACTGCTCCGGAGAACCGTAGGTATTACGCGGGTCGAGGATATGGGTATCGACGCCCGGCAGCTCGGTTGGGATCTGCAGGTTGAACATCGGCAGGGTGAAGGTTTCGGCATTATCCAGCGAACCGTCGAGGATGGCGTCGATAATCGCGCGGGTATCTTTAATTGAGATACGTTTACCGGTACCGTTCCAGCCGGTGTTGACCAGGTAAGCCTGGGCGCCGGAAGCCTGCATGCGTTTCACCAGCACTTCAGCGTACTGCGTCGGGTGCAGCGACAGGAACGCGGCGCCGAAGCAGGCGGAGAAGGTTGGGGTCGGCTCGGTGACGCCGCGCTCGGTACCGGCCAGCTTGGCGGTAAAGCCAGACAGGAAGTGGTACTGAGTCTGGTCAGCGGTCAGGCGTGAAACCGGCGGCAATACGCCAAAGGCGTCGGCGGTCAGAAAGATAACTTTGGTGGCGTGACCGGCTTTCGACACCGGCTTAACGATATTTTCGATATGGTCGATCGGGTAGGAGACGCGGGTGTTCTCGGTCTTCGAACCGTCATCAAAATCGATGGTGCCGTCAGCCCGTACCACGACGTTTTCCAGCAGCGCATCGCGGCGGATCGCGTGATAGATATCCGGCTCGTTGGCTTCCGACAGCTTAATGGTCTTCGCGTAGCAGCCGCCTTCGAAGTTAAATACGCCGTCATCATCCCATCCGTGCTCGTCATCGCCAATCAGGCGGCGTTTCGGGTCGGTGGAGAGGGTGGTTTTACCGGTGCCGGAGAGGCCGAAGAACACGGCGACATCGCCTTTTTCGCCGACGTTAGCGGAGCAGTGCATCGAAGCGATGCCCTGCAGCGGCAGCAGGTAGTTCATGATCGAGAACATCCCTTTCTTCATTTCGCCGCCGTACCAGGTACCGCCGATGAGCTGGATGCGCTCGGTCAGGTTGAAAGCCACGAAGTTTTCGGAGTTCAGACCCTGCTCTTTCCACTGCGGGTTGGTGCACTTCGCGCCGTTCATGACGATAAAGTCCGGCTCGAAGGCTGCCAGTTCTTCTTCGCTCGGGCGAATGAACATGTTCTTAACAAAGTGTGCCTGCCAGGCGACTTCAGTAATGAAGCGCACGCTGAGGCGGGTGTCGGCGTTGGCGCCGCAGAAGGCGTCGACGATAAACAGGCGTTTGCCCGACAGCTGGTGAGTCACCAGACCTTTCAGGTGCTGCCAGGTTTCCTGGGAGAGCGGCTTGTTGTCGTTCTTGCCATTGCCTTTATCAGACCACCACACGGTATCGCGAGTGGTATCGTCACGGACGATATATTTATCTTTCGGCGAACGGCCGGTGAAAATGCCGGTATCGACGGCGATGGCGCCAAGATTGGTTAATACGCCACGCTCATAACCTTCCAGTTTCGGGTCGAGCTCTTCCTGATACAGCGTATCGAAGCTCGGGTTGTGGACAATTTCCTGGACGTCATTGATACCGTAAGCCTTGAGATCCTGCGGGGTTAAACTATTAACGCGCATGTCACTGCTCCTTAGCCAATATGTACTGCTTTAAATTGTAGGGTTTCTTTCAGGGAATAGACCGCGACCAGGCTCATAGATTTACGTATCTCGACAAACGCCTTTCTTACGAAAAACACAGTGACTCCTGTCACGAAGTGCGCGTGATTATCTCAGGAAAACGGCCGCAGGTGGCGATAGATGTTTCCGAATGGTTAAAAAGTAATTAAAAAAACTGCTGAAATGTGAATGTAATCGCTTTCTTGAAAGAAAGTTACGTAACTCTTTCAGTGAAAATCGATTCAACACGCGGTCGAAATAGTTGACGCCAGGCGCGGCGGGTCAGAAAAACCCGGCAACGCCCGGCGAGAGGGGCGATTAGTGTACCTGCGGATCCGCCGGCGAGGCGTTATTGCGGATCTCGGCGATATCCATCGCGTTGAACAGATAATGATTACCGCAGTAGTCGCAATGCATATCAATTTCGCCTTCGTCGGCGAGGATGCTGTCGACTTCTTCATCCGGCAGCGTCTTCAGCGCATCGGCGCAGCGCTGGCGAGAACAGGTGCATTTGAACTCGACGTCTTGCGGGTCGTATACCGTCACCTCTTCCTCATGGTACAGGCGCCATAATACATCGGTCGCCGGCAGGGTGAACAGCTCTTCCGCCTTGATGGTCTCGGTCAGGGTCGCCAGATGCTCGAAGTCGTTAAGCTGCGCGTCCTGAGCCGGCATCACCTGCAGCAGCATGCCGCCAGCCACCGCTTTACCGTCGTGCTCGCCGGTACGAATGAACAGGCGGGTCGGCAGCTGTTCGGAACGCTGGAAGTAATCTTCCAGGCATGCCGCCAGGGTATCGCCTTCCAGGCCAACAACGCCCTGATAGCGCTCGCCTTCCTGTGGAGAGATGGTAATGACCAGGTAGCCGTTGCCAACCAGCGTTTTCAGGTCCGCGCCTTCCGGGATTTCACCCTGAACGCGAGCGACGCCGCGCAGCTGCTGCTGGTTATTGCCGTTGATCACCGCCAGCGAGAGCGGGCCGTCGCCCTGCAGCTGAACGGTAATATCGCCGGCGAACTTCAGCGTGGCGGTCAGAAGGCTGGTGGCGACCAGCAGCTCCGACAGCACGGTTTTCACCGGCTGCGGGTAGCTATGGTTGGCCAGGATCTGTTCCAACGTGTCCGATACGGTGACCAGTTCACCGCGCACGGCATAGTTTTCAAACAGATAACGATGTAATTGATCGTGTTGAGTCATAATCATCTCTCTTGCTGGCGGCAGCGCTATTCGCTGTCGCCGTGTTTAAATCTCATCAGGTCGCGGCGCTCTTTTTTGTCCGGACGTCTGTCTGGGTGCGGCATCGTTAGCGCATTCAGCTTACGCGCCAGCGCCACTTTTTCGCGTTTCTCAATACTCTCAGCCGTCTCTTCGTACAGCATAACGGCTTCGCTGGCTGGCCTGCGTTGTTCGGTAACGCTTTTGACGATAACGGTACGCTCGTCGTTGCCCTGACGCAGGGTCAGGGTGGCATTCAGCTCGACGATTTTGCTCGGCTTACTACGTTGTCCGTTGTAGTGCACTTTGCCGCCTTCAACCATCTCGCGCGCGATGGCGCGGGTTTTATAAAAGCGGGCTGCCCAAAGCCATTTGTCCAGCCTGACGCTTTCTGCGGGCTTATCTTTCATGGCCTCTCCTCCGGAGTCAGGGAAGGGATCAGCCGCCGGTAATCGTTCACGCCGGGATGACGGGTATACTGTTTTTCCGCCAGGCCTGAATCCGGATTGGTGACGCCCAGGCAATAACGAATACCGAACTGCGCCGCCGCGTCCAGGATAGCCTCGCTGTCATCGACAAACAGCGTTTTGCGCGCATCAAGGCCGGTTTCTTCCGCCACCGCGCGCCACAGGCGCTGATCCTCTTTCGGATAACCAAATGTGTGGGTGGAAAGTAATAAATCAAGGTGCGCGTCCAGACCGGTGTGCTTGAGCTTCACCGCCAGATTATGCGGGTGCGCATTGGTCAACAGGATGCGGCGCTTGCCGCTGGCCCGCAGCGCATCAAGGAATGGCACGGTATCTTCCCGCAGTTTTGCCCGCGGCCCCTGCTCGCTGGTCATCGCACAAATATCCAAACCCAGTCGCTCGCTCCAGTAATCAAGACAGTACCAGTTTAGCGTATGCTGCACGGCGTGATACTCCTGATGCATTGCCGCTTTGGCTTCCTGCAGGTTGAGTCCGCGCGCGGCGCCCCAGGTTTCCGGGACCAGTTTTTGCCAGAAGTAGTTGTCGAAGGCGAGGTCGAGCAGCGTGCCATCCATATCCAGCAGAACGGTATCAACCTCCTGCCACGCGATATTGATTTGCATGGTGAGTCTCCAGCGAGGGGGGAAATGCGCGACAGGGTATCACACCCTGCCGCGCAGGAATTAATCTTGATGATCCGGGGAAGGGATGAGAACCGGATTCAGGCAGCTTTCATAATATTTTTGAATTTCTTCCATGCGCTGACGCTGGCGCTGATAGCGGCGGATCGCCTGCACGCCGTGCCACGACATACAGCCAAGCATCGCCAGCAGCAGCAGAGTGGTGCCAAGATAGCGCCACAGCCCGCTGCGATCGGGAATACGGTGCAGGTTGATATGCTGGGTGCCATTGGCGTCGGTATAAAGATTGGTGACAATCCCCTCCGCATGGAATGGTGTATGCATCAGCATACCCGCCAGACGCTGTAGCTCACCCCACTGCTCGTGGGCGGGATAATCGTACAGGCTGATAGCCGGCCACGGCTGATTGACCAGTTCGCTGCCTTCATCGCTGGCGATCAGGAATCCGCCAGGCGCCGGGCTATTTAACGCCTGCGCCGCGCGGGAGGTTTCACGCATCACAAACGGCGCGGTTGAGGTGGTCACCAGATTCTCCAGCGATTCGGCGCTCACCGGCCGCAGCAACACGTTTACCCCATCGAGCTTACCGGCAGTGGCGCGTTTGGTTAGCGCTTCCCAGTTGCGGGTATTGCCAAGATTGACCAGCGCGTTCTTCAGACGCACGCAATCATCTTTCGCCGAACAGAGCTCGTTGGTTTTCAGCACGATATCGCCGAAGTCATCCAGCAGTACCATTCCTGATTTTTGAATTGCCGAACGTAATGCCGGGCTAACGTGTGAATCGTCGTCCGGGTCAGGATGCAACTGGCGCTGTACCGCCTGGACCAGCGCCGTGGCTTTACCGACGATATCGGACTCCGGCAGCGGCAGGGGAGGCGCGTCGTTCCAGATGATCTGCGAACAATCGAACGGCGTAAACGGTGAGGCTTCTTTCGCGCTCCAGGCGCCCGGCGTACGGATGTTGCACATTCCGGTACCTTTTAACTGCAGCGTGTCGCCGATGCGGACTTTCGCCTTCTCAAGCTGGCCGACGGTGGTGGCTTCGATGGTCTGCGCCCCCTTAAGCCAGGAGAGCGTGAATTTAAAGGGCATATTCAACGGGACGCTAATCCACAGCATGATGACGACCAGCAGCGCGCCGGCGGCGATAATCGCGCTGCGTAGCCAGTACTGCAGCGGGAAGTTTTTCACTTCATCGTGCAGCGACAGGAAGCGCCCCTGGCGAACCACATGGCGGTTAAGATAAATATCAATATCGGTTTGCTGCCCCAGGTCCTGGGCGATCCACGGTTGCCAGTGGCGCGGATAGATAAGGTCGATAATCCCCAGCGAAATATTATTGACGTGTTCCTGATCGTTCTCGCCAAACAGTCCCCAGCGTTTCGGCATTCCGCGCAGGCAGTGGATCTCGCGTAGCGAACCGGCCAGCGGCGGCGCATAGATGCCCCATAAGCCCGCTGCCAACAACAGTACGCCGCCGCCGAGCAGCCACGGCGCAAAGACGTCAGGGGAGATCAGGCAGCAATAGAACAGCAGGAAGGCTGCGACGATCATAATCCCTTCGCGCAGGCTGTCAGGACGGCTGAGAGCATGCTCTTCCTGAGTTTCCTGGCGGATGTTCAGCAGCTCGACCTGCTCGCTCTCCTCACCGCGAATCGACGCCTGGGTAGCCGATGCGCGTTCAAGCGCGTAACTGCGGGCTTCCTGCGGATAGTCGCGCAAGGTGTGGTCATTGAGAACAATCACCAGCGGCAGGCTGTCGGTTGGGATCAGCGAGACGCTGTTCTCATCGTTGATATGCTGTTCCCAGAACGGCGGCAGGTGAACCTCCACCGAGTCGAGGAAGTATCGCCATTTGTTGGGCTCATCAGACGAAATGCCATAGCGGGTGACGGCACGGGTGACGGTATAAACGGTGTCGCTCTGCTCATTCAGTTTCAGGGCGACAGGCGCGACGCTGGCGCCGGTCGCCGGTACCTGTTGCGACTGGCTGAGGCCATCGAGATACTTTTCGACCGCCTGGCGTTCATCATCAGAAAGCTTGCGGGTCGTCGCGTCGCTAAAGGCTTGCAGTAAGGGGAGGCGACGACGTCTGGCATGAGATCGATACCACCACCCGATAAGCAAGACACAGAGTAGCAGAGCTGTGAAAAAGGTCAGAAAGGTGCCCATGCCCATCCCATCGTCATAGTAATTTTAATTGTTTATCGGCACATGTTGTCTAATGCAGGAAATTTTATTGTGCAATGCAGCAGCATGTAAGCTTATCAAAAACGGGAAAACTCAGGAATCGGTAAATTCTCAAAACAAATTCAACCTATTGACTTTTTTATCTTTATGAATCTTTGCATTGCAAGCAAAACGTTGCAACTATGTAAATTAGTGGCAATTTGGATTGCCGAAACCGTGCTGCGTATCGCACAATGACTTCTGTAATCACAGCATAGACCGATGACAATGAGCAAATCATTACAAAAACCCACCATTCTCAACGTTGAAACGGTAGCGCGTTCGCGTCTTTTTAATGTTGAAAGCGTGGACCTGGAGTTCAGCAACGGCGTGCGTCGCGTTTATGAACGCATGCGGCCCACCGCGCGTGAAGCCGTAATGATTGTGCCGATTGTTGACGACCACATTATTTTAATCCGCGAATATGCGGTCGGTACCGAATCCTACGAATTGGGTTTCTCCAAAGGGCTTATCGACCCCGGCGAGACGGCCATGGAAGCCGCCAACCGCGAGCTGAAAGAAGAGGTGGGTTTCGGCGCCCGTCAATTGACCTTCCTGAAGAAGCTCAGCATGGCGCCATCTTATTTCTCCAGCAAAATGAACATTATGGTGGCGGAAGATCTCTATCCGGAATCGCTGCCGGGCGATGAGCCGGAACCGCTGCCGCAGGTGCGCTGGCCGCTGTCGCAGCTGATGTCGCTACTGGAAGAAGAAGACTTCAATGAAGCGCGTAACGTCAGCGCGCTGTTTCTGGTGCGTGAATGGCTACAGGCGCAGGGGCGTTTGTAAGCGGCTAACTGGAAACGTCGCTGGCGCTTTACTGATGGTGAGGAAAACGAGAGTTATGCCAAACCTGGTAAGTGAATAATTGAAACGGTTATACAAGATACTATTATCAGTTTGCGATTGATTCGGTTCGGGCAAAACGGTTGTTTTCTGTCGCTTCCGAACACATTGCGCTCCCGATTTTTCTTCTGCTTTATGTCTCTCATGGCGCAGGGAGCGCACAGAGGGCTCTGGCCGCCAAAATCGCCACTTCGTGGTTCCTTCGACTTATCCCGGCAGGCTTCGGGTCGGGCCGAGGCAGCGTCCCTGCAAATCACGGCCCTCAGCCCGCATCCATGCGGGCTGCCCCGGCCTTCCGGGAACGTCTCAGCGATTTTGAGGCCATCAGCACCGGCAGTTTCATCCAGCGTGGTGAAGAAATTAAAGGCTGGTCGCACGAACGGTAGGCCGGATAAGGCGCAGCCGCCATCCGGCAAAAAAGCCAATGTATTCTTTGTCAGCAATAAAAAACTGCACCTTACTTCGTTGGGTGTCCAACTTTTTGGGTGCAGTTCATTTCGGTGGTTTTTTTGCTGCTCTCAGGCCACCTTTTAGAAGGTGGCTTGCATTAGAACAACTCGTGGGTTTCGCCACCGCTATCGGTAATGGTGGTGCCAACTTCGCGCACCGCCTGATGGGTAGGCTGCGTGCCCTCGATGAAGTACTCGGCGCGGCTGTTGCCGCCGTTAGCCAGTTGACCTGTGCTGCGGTCGATATTCACCGTCACAATACCCGGCGGCGGCGTTAACGGCTCTTCCGGCACGCCTTCCAGTACCCGTTTCATAAAATCATCCCAGGCCGGTTGGGCGCTTTTAGCGCCGCCTTCATAACCCGAAATCTGATCTTTAATCGCGCCGGAAGCGGTGGTACGGCCCAAATCGCGGCGGTGGTCATCGAAGCCAATCCACACCGACGTCACGACGCCAGGACCGTAGCCGGAGAACCACGCGTCCTTTGAGCTGTTGGTGGTACCGGTTTTGCCGCCGATATCATGACGCTGCAGGTCGCGGCCCGCACGCCAGCCGGTGCCCATCCAGCCCGGTTCGCCGAAAATATTGGTATTCAGCGCGCTCTTAATCAGGAAGGCCAACGGCGTGTTGATGACATGCGGGGCATACTCCGGCGTGCCGCTTTGCGCGACCAGCGACTGATTAGCCTGCTCAAGCTGCGGCTGTGGCGGAACGTCGCCGTTTTGCGGCTCCTGAGAGGTGGCGACCTCTTCAACATCCTGGTTTTCCAGCACATTGGATTTCGGCGTATCGCCGTAGATCACCGGCGAATTACACTGCGGACAGGCGATCTTAGGCCGCTCTTCAAACAGCACGCCGCCCTGATCGTTCTCAATCTTGCTAATAAAGTACGGATTAATCAGGAAGCCGCCGTTGGCCATTACCGAATAGCCGCGGGCGACCTGTAGCGGGGTAAAGGAAGCGGAACCCAGCGCCAGTGATTCGGTATGGACGATGTTCTGCGCCGGGAAGCCGAAACGCTGCAGATACTCTGCCGCATAATCGACGCCCATTGCGCGCATCGCGCGCACCATCACCACGTTCTTCGACTGGCCTAATCCCTGACGCAGACGAATAGGGCCGGCGTACTGCGGCGGCGAGTTTTTCGGCCGCCAGTCGGAGCCCGCGCCGGCATCCCAGCGGGAGATCGGCACATCGTTAAGCATACTGGCGAGGGTTAAGCCTTTGTCCATCGCCGCGGTATAAAGGAACGGCTTGATATTGGAGCCAACCTGACGCAGCGCCTGGGTAGCGCGGTTGAACTTACTCTGATTGAAGTCAAAGCCGCCGACCAGAGCGATAATCGCGCCATTTTGCGGGTTGATAGATACCAGCGCGGAGTTTACTTCCGGCACCTGCGACAGCCACCATTTGTCGCCCTCTTTGCGCACCCAAATTTGCTGCCCGGTCTGAATGACGTCGGTCACTTTGCGCGGCGTCGAGCCTTGTTGCGTATCGGAAACGTAGCGACGCGCCCAGCGGACGCCATCCATCGTTAACGCCACCGACGTGCCGTTGCCCAGCAACGCGACCGCTTCCTGCGGGTTCGCGGAGGTGACTACCGCCGGGGCCAGCGGGCCGACGCCCGGCAGTTTTTTCAGCGTATCGAGGATTTTTTTGTTATCCCACGGGGTCTCGCCAACTTTCCACAGCACATTGGCAGGGCCACGATAGCCGTGGCGCATGTCGTAATCGAGCACGTTTTTACGCACCGACTGCTGGGCGGCCTGCTGGTTTTTACGCGTGATGGTAGTGTAGACGCGATAGCCGTCTTCGTAGGCCTGCTCGCCGTAGCGGTTGACCATCTCCTGACGCACCATTTCGCTCAGATACGGGGCGGAGAAGGCGATTTCCGGCGTATGGTAGCTGGCGTCAATCGCTTCGCTGCGCGCCTGATCGTACTGTGCCTGAGTGATATAGCCTTCGCTTAACATTCGCGACAGCACCACGTTGCGACGCGCGGTCGCGCGGTCCAGCGAATAGAGCGGGTTAAAGGTGGAAGGCGCTTTCGGCAGACCGGCGATAACCGCCATTTCGCTCAGCGTCAGCTGATCGACTGATTTACCGAAGTAAACCTGCGCGGCGGCGCCGACGCCATAGGCACGGTAGCCGAGGTAAATTTTGTTGAGGTAAAGATCGAGAATTTCGTCTTTATTCAGCAGCTGTTCGATGCGGATTGCGAGGAAAACTTCTTTGATCTTACGCGTTATCGTTTTTTCCGGACTGAGGAAAAAGTTACGTGCGAGCTGCTGAGTGATGGTACTGGCGCCCTGCGAGGCATGGCCTGAGAACATCGCCACGCTGGCGGCGCGGAAAATCCCCACCGGATCGACGCCATGATGCTCATAGAAGCGGCTATCTTCAGTCGCGATAAACGCTTTTATCAGCTCCGGCGGCATCTGCTGCAGAGTGACGGGGATGCGGCGCTTTTCGCCATATTGCGCAATAAGCTCGCCGTCCGCGCTATAAACCTGCATCGGGATCTGCAAGCGCACATCCTTTAAGGTCGCGACATCGGGGAGTTGCGGCTCTATAAATTTGTAGAGGCCATAAATCGAGCCTGCTCCCAGCAGAACGCAACAAACTGCAAGGATAAAAAGATACTTTACGAACTTCACCGGAGAATTCCCATTTAGTTTTATTTGGGCAGTTTATAAACAAACGCGCGGTAGTATAAAGGCAAGCCAGGAGCATTGATATACCCCTACGGGGCGGCTTGCTGGCGCTATGCCTTCCGGACGGCGTGTCGATCGACGCTAAAAGCCCCCATTTCGCTACATGGTATATCCAGGCTGCTCCTTGAATCGCAATCGCGGATAAGGAGATCTAAGCATGACTTTCAGAAATTGGCGTATAGGAATTCACATTCAACAGGATAGCGTCGCCATCGTGGCGCTGTTGTACGAACGCGGGCGCTGGGCTTTGCGTCGCTGGTGGCGAATTCCGCTGCCGCCTGGCCTGGTGGCGCAGGGCAGCATCGTTGACCTTAATGAGATGGTGAAGCGGTTACGTGAATGGCGCCGCGAGCTGCCGTTACAGCATCAGGTGTGCATTGCGCTTCCTGCCAGCCGTACGCTGCAAAAGCAGTTGCCCGCGCCACAGGTGTCGCTGCGGGAAAGCGAAAGAGCGACATGGATAGCGGGCACGATGGCGCGTCAGCTGGAAATGCCTGCCTCTTCGCTGTGTATCGATTACGCCGCCTGCGCGGCAAACGATGGCTGGCAGGCGACGGCGGCTCAGCGTTTGGATATCGACGCCCTGCGTCAGCTGGCGCGGAGGCTTAAGCTGCGCCTGGCGGCTATCGTACCGGATGCGGCTGCTCTCACTTCTTTTTTTCCCTGGCTTACTGACGCGACTCAGGGCCTGGTCTGGCAGGGGGACGCGCAGTGGTTATGGGCGACCCAGGAGCGCTGGGGCTATTGTCCTTGCGCTGAAGCCCCCTCTTTCTCGCACTTAACCTCGCGCCTCAATGATGAACAGTTCCAGCTCTGTAGCAGCCTGCCGTTGGCGGAAAATAGCTTTGATTGCTGGAGCGTGATCCACCGCCTGCAGCCGCCGCTTCCCGCCTGCGGCGATCGCTTTGCTATCGCGCTTGGTTTGGCGCTGGGAGGTAAATAATCATGGCGCAGCAGATTAATCTTCTGCCGTGGCGCGAGACGCGACGGCGGCAACGCTTGCGCCTGGGCGGGCTGCTGGCGGCGGCGATGGCGCTAAGCATCGCCACTCTGACGATAGCGACGCGCACGTTACGTCAGATGGATGTGGCGCAGCAGGTAATGCGCACCCAGGCCGACAATCTGCTTTATTCCGCGCTGTTGCAACGCGAGCGGGAGATGCGTGAGGAAATACAGCGCGGTGAGCGGCAGGCACGGCGAGCGCAGCGGCGGGCGGCGACGCATGCCTGGCAGCCGCGACTGTTATCGCTGGCTGCACTATTGCCGGAGCCGCTGTGGCTGACCAGGCTGGACTACCAGCCGCAGGGAATCACCCTCAACGGCCTGGCGCTGAACCTCAAGGCGGTGGCGGCGCTGGAAAAAGCGCTCAGCAAGCTGGAGGATTTTCAACCGGTTACGCCAGGGGCGACGCGGCGTGATGCACAGGGGCGCTGGTCATTCAGCTTTTTCCTTGCAGGAGAAACCACCGATGCGGGTAGCGATTGAACGCCTGCTGGCGCTGCGTGGGTGGTCGTTGACGTTACTCTGCGGCGCAGTGTTGGCTGCGGCAATATGTCTGGCGTTTTCGCTTGCTGCTGTCAGCGTTTCACCGCCCGCGAATGTGCCGCTACAGGCGCAATGGCGGCGAATATTGCCGCTGCGCGCCACGCTGCAGCAACGGGTAGTCCATAGTTGGACGGCCCGGCATTTTTCGCCGCTGGAGCCGCCTGTCGCCGGCGTCGCCTTACAGGCCTGGCAACCGAGGGGGCGCGGTGGCGAAATGCTTGCTGTGGTTGACTGGCAGGCGGTGCCACCGCTGTTTGCCTGGCTTGCCGATTGCGGGGTACACCCTGGCGCTTTTTCATTGAATGCCGAAAAAGGAGCGTTGCAGTTGTCGCTGCAGCTGGAGAGGGACGATGAAACATAAAGGATACATGCTGCTGTTGGTTTGTCCGCTGCTGACAGGGGCGCGGGATCCTTTTTTACCCGTAGAGGATCGCTGCCAGATCACGCCACTGACACATTGGCGCTACGGCGGCGGAACTGGCCACCCGGCGCTGTGGCTGGCTCTTATTCAGGATCACACCGGTCAGTGGCGGCGTGTACGACGCAACGACGTTTTGCCCGGCGGCTGGCGAATTCGACAGCTAACGGCAGAAACATTAACTCTGGAGGCCAGCGCCGGGTGTGAACCCGCACGCTGGGTCTGGTCACGTAAGGGAAGCCAACATGATGCGAAGGATAAGCCCGTTGCTACTTCTGCTGTTGCCGTTGCTGGCCGCGGCGACGAAAAAAGAACCGCCGGTGTCGCTGGTGGTTGATGATGTACCGGTGGTCCAGGTACTGCAAAGCCTGGCGGAAATGCAAAATCTTAATGTAATCGTGGCACCGGAGGTCAGCGGTACGCTGTCGCTTCACTTAAACAGCGTTCCCTGGCGACAGGCGCTCCAGTCGGTTGTCGATAGCGCCGGGCTGACAATGGCCCGGCAGGGCACGGTGTTGTACATCCATACACAGGCGTGGCAGCAAGCAAAACGGGCGCAGCAGGAAGCCGAGCAGGCCAGACGCTGGCAGAATCTGCCATTACGTAACCACAGTATCCCGTTGCGCTATGCCGACGCAGACGAACTGGCGAAGTCCGGGGGCAAGCTGTTGAGCGCCCGCGGCACGATGACTGTCGATCGGCGTACTAATCGTCTGCTAATCCGCGACGACGATCGTCATTTGCCGGCGCTGAAGGCGTGGGCTGAAGAGATGGATCTGCCGGTCGGGCAGGTGGAACTGGCGGCGCACATTGTGTCAATGAGCGCGACCAGCCTGCGTGAGCTTGGCGTGAAGTGGAGCCTGGCGGAGGCCAGCAGTACGCCGGGGATGGGGAAAATTACTAATCTGAGCAGCAATCTGGCGGTGTCAGACGCAACCACCCGCGGCGGCTTTAATATCGGCCGGATCAACGGGCGATTACTGGAACTGGAGCTTTCCGCGCTGGAGCAAAAGCAGCAGGTGGACATCATCGCCAGCCCGCGCCTGCTGGCGTCGCATATGCAACCCGCTAGTATCAAACAGGGCAGCGAAATCCCCTATCAGGTCTCCAGCGGAGAAAGCGGCGCCACCTCGGTCGAGTTTAAAGAGGCGGTCCTGGGGATGGAAGTGACGCCGACGGTGCTACAGCAGGATCGCGTTCGCCTGAAGCTGCGCATTAGCGAAAATACGCCAGGCCAGGTACTGCAGCAGGAGAATGGCGAAGCGTTGGCAATTGATAAGCAAGAAATTGAAACCTTAGTCGAGGTGAAAAGCGGCGAGACCCTGGCGCTGGGCGGTATTTTTTCGCAAAAGAATAAGTCGGCGCGCGACAGCGTGCCGTTGCTTGGCGAAATCCCCTTGCTCGGGCAGCTGTTTCGCCATGATGGTAAAGATAATGAACGACGTGAACTGGTTGTCTTCATCACGCCGCGTATTCTGGCAGTACATTAAGCGGGTTTTTCATGCTAAACACGTTTCAGGTGTTTGACGCGGGGACGGATTTAGCATACAAGGGGTACCGATTTGAGAGTCGGGTACGACATCAATCCTCCCTTTATGTCCGGCGATTTTATTCTGTTGCCAAACCAGCCGGAGTATTGAGATAATTTTTAGTCTGACTCTCGCTCTATTGCATATGAGGTTTCAGTTCATGTCCTGCTGCGCTGGGTGTCTGCGAAGCGGGTTTATCATTAACGAATAGTCTTAGTAGTACCGAAAAAATGGCAGAGAAACGCAATATCTTTCTGGTTGGGCCTATGGGTGCCGGCAAAAGCACTATTGGGCGCCAGTTAGCCCAACAGCTCAACATGGAATTTTACGATTCTGATCAAGAGATTGAGAAACGCACTGGCGCAGACGTCGGCTGGGTCTTCGATGTCGAAGGCGAAGAAGGCTTCCGCGATCGTGAAGAAAAAATCATCAATGAGTTGACGGAAAAACAGGGAATCGTACTCGCCACTGGCGGCGGCTCAGTAAAATCCCGTGAAACGCGTAACCGTCTCTCCGCCCGCGGCGTGGTGGTCTACCTGGAAACAACGATCGAAAAACAACTTGCTCGTACGCAGCGCGATAAAAAGCGTCCTTTATTACAAGTAGATGCGCCGCCACGTGAAGTTCTTGAAGCGTTGGCAGATGAACGTAATCCACTGTATGAAGAGATCGCCGATGTCACTATCCGCACCGACGATCAAAGCGCGAAAGTCGTTGCAAACCAGATTATTCATATGCTGGAAAGCAACTAATTCTGGCTTAATAAAGTGCGTCAGAGTAAAGCAACTGAGGTGGACGTCGCGTTATGGAGAAGCTGACTGTAACTCTCGGGGAACGTAGTTACCCGATTACCATCGCGGCTGGTTTGTTTAACGATCCAGCTTCTTTTCTGCCACTGAAATCAGGCGACCAGGTCATGCTGGTCACCAATGAAACGCTGGCGCCGCTTTATCTTGATACCGTTCGCTCCGTACTGGAGCAAGCGGGTGTCAACGTTGACAGCGTGATCCTGCCGGATGGCGAGCAGTATAAAAGCCTGGCGGTGATGGATACGGTATTTACCGCGCTGTTGCAAAAACCACATGGCCGCGACACCACACTCGTGGCGCTCGGCGGCGGCGTGGTTGGCGATTTAACCGGTTTTGCCGCTGCGAGCTATCAGCGCGGCGTACGTTTTATTCAAGTTCCCACCACGCTGCTTTCGCAGGTGGACTCTTCGGTTGGCGGCAAAACGGCCGTAAACCATCCCCTCGGTAAAAATATGATTGGCGCCTTCTGGCAGCCGGTTTCCGTGGTCGTCGACCTTAATTGCCTCAAAACCTTGCCGAAGCGCGAGCTCTCCTCCGGCCTGGCTGAGGTCATTAAGTACGGTATTATCCTCGACGGCGAGTTCTTCTGCTGGCTTGAAGACAACATCGATGCGCTGATGGCGCTGGATGAATCAGCGATGGCGTACTGTATTCGCCGTTGTTGTGAGCTAAAAGCCGAAGTTGTCGCTGCCGACGAGCGCGAAACCGGGTTACGTGCTTTACTGAATCTGGGACATACATTTGGCCATGCTATCGAAGCTGAAATGGGCTACGGTAACTGGCTACATGGCGAAGCTGTGGCGGCAGGAATGGTCATGGCGGCGCGTACGTCCGAGCGTTTAGGGCAGTTTAGCGCGCAGGATACGCAGCGTATGATTGCGCTGTTGCAACGTGCAGGGTTGCCGGTACGCGGGCCGCAGGAAATGTCTGCCGAAGCGTATTTGCCTCACATGATGCGTGATAAAAAGGTACTGGCAGGCGAAATGCGCCTGGTATTACCGCTCGCTATAGGAAAGAGCGAGGTCCGCGGCGGAGTGTCGCACGATGTAGTTCTTGGCGCGATTGCTGATACTCAGCAGGCGCAACAATAAGAAGGTCTAGCCGCGTCCGCGCGGCGTTATCATTTCGGGCAACATGCAATAATCGTGAGCATAAGCCTTTTAGTGGGGTGTTAAATGGATGATTTCAAACCAGAAGACGATATGAAAGCCGATCGCAACGATCGTCGTGCTGGTCGTTCCCGTCAGTCTTCCGAGCGTGACGCCGATCCGCAGATCAATTTCGACGATCTCGATCTTGAGGCCGATGAAGGCCGTCCGACGCGCGCGAACAAAGCCCGTCGTGAACGCGATGAAGAAGAGTACGAAGAGGACCTCGAGTCCGAAGAAGAAGCAGAAGAAGAGCAGCAGGTTGAACGCCGCCCGCGTAAACGCAAAAAGGCTCCTGCTAAGCCGGCTTCCCGCCAGTATGTCATGATGGGCGTCGGGGTGCTGGTACTCCTGCTGCTGATTGTCGGCGTGGGTTCGGCGCTGAAATCGCCATCTTCTTCCAATGAATCCGCTTCTGGTGAGAAGAGCGTTAACCTGTCAGGCGATCAAAGCATGACCGCTGACCAGAACAACAATGCCGCGCAGCCGGTCGATCAAACTGCGGGCAACACCAACCAGCAACAGCCGCAGGACGTTTCTCTGCCGCCGATCGCCTCTAATCCGACTCAGGGGCAACCCGCCTCCGAGCCGCAGGGCCAGCAGCGTGTGGAAGTTCAGGGCGATCTGAACAATGCGCTGACTCAACAGCAGGGTCAACTGGATAGCGCCGTTGCTAACTCCACCTTACCGACCGAACCTGCGACCGTTGCGCCGATGCGTAATGGCGCCGCGCCGCGTCAAACGACCGAACGCCAGACGGCCGCCACGCCGCGTCCTGCCGAGCGTAAACAGGTGGTGATTGAACCGAAACCGCAAAGCAAGCCGCAGGCTACCGCCAAAGCGCCGGTTGAAACTAAGCCTAAGCACGTAGAAAGCGCGCCGGCGGCTACCGCCAGCAAGCCTGTCGCCACTGCGCAGACTAAACCTGCTGCGACAACCGCGCCAACGGCGACTGCGCCGGCCGCAACGACCTCCGCCCCGGCAGCCACCGCGCCTGCGGCGACCGCAGCGGCTGGCAGCAAAACGGCTGGCGATGTTGGTTCGATGAAGTCTGCGCCGTCTGGCAACTATACGTTGCAGCTCAGCAGCTCCTCTAACTACAACAACCTGAATAACTGGGCGAAGAAAGAGAAGCTGGAAAAATATGTTGTCTATGAGACGACTCGCAACGGCCAACCGTGGTATGTGCTGGTTAGCGGCATCTACGCTTCGAAAGATGAAGCGAAACGTGCTGTCGCCACGCTCCCTGCGGATGTTCAGGCGAAAAACCCATGGGCAAAACCGCTGCACCAGGTACAAGCTGACCTGAAGTAATGCCGCGAGTAGTCTTAAGCGCAGGATGCTGTCGGAGCGATTTCTCCACAGCCGGAGAAAGTGTAATTAGTTAGGCAGCATGAAAAAGAATCGCGCTTTTCTGAAGTGGGCAGGGGGGAAATACCCCCTGCTTGACGATATTAAAAAGCATTTGCCGGAAGGTGAATGCTTGATTGAGCCCTTCGTGGGCGCCGGGTCGGTATTCCTGAATACCGACTTTTCTCGTTATATTCTCGCGGATATCAATAGCGACCTGATCGGTCTGTATAACATCGTCAAATTGCGCACCGACGAATACGTCAGCGCGGCACGTGAGATGTTTACGCCGGAAAATAACGCCGCGGAGCGCTACTACCAGTACCGTGATGAATTCAACCAGAGTCAGGATCCCCTGCGTCGCGCGGTGCTGTTCCTGTATCTGAATCGTCATGGCTACAACGGCCTGTGCCGCTACAACCTGCGCGGCGAGTTCAACGTGCCGTTTGGCCGCTACAAAAAGCCATATTTCCCCGAGGCTGAGCTCTATCACTTCGCCGCCAAGGCGCAGAACGCCGAGTTTTACTGCGAATCTTATGAAGAGTGTATGAAGCGCGCCGATAGCCGGGCGGTAGTCTATTGCGATCCGCCGTACGCGCCGCTGACGGCGACGGCGAATTTTACCGCCTACCACACCAACAGCTTCAACCTTGATCAGCAGGTACTGCTGGCGAAAAAGGCGGAATCGTTGATGAAAAAGCGGATCCCGGTGCTTATCTCAAACCACCGCACGCCGCTGACGCAGGAGTGGTATAAAAACGCGGCGGAAACGCATATTGTGAAGGTTCGGCGCAGCATCAGCAGCAATGGTGGTACGCGTAAAAAGGTGGACGAGCTCTTAGCGCTGTACCGTCCACCGAAGACCAAATAAATTTCAAGGAGATGCGGATGAAGCAGTATTTGATTGCCCCTTCGATTCTGTCGGCTGATTTTGCCCGTTTGGGCGAGGATACCGCTAAGGCACTGGCGGCGGGTGCGGATGTCGTACACTTCGACGTCATGGACAACCACTATGTGCCGAATCTGACGATTGGCCCGATGGTACTGAAGTCGCTGCGCAACTACGGCATTACCGCGCCGATCGATGTGCACCTGATGGTAAAGCCGGTCGACCGCATCATTCCTGATTTTGCCGAAGCCGGCGCCAGCATTATCACTTTCCATCCGGAAGCCTCTGAACACGTCGACCGCAGCCTGCAGCTTATCAAAGAGCATGGCTGTAAAGCGGGGCTGGTATTCAACCCGGCAACGCCGCTGA
The DNA here is from genome assembly GCF_040064515.1 of Klebsiella sp. CN_Kp104. Lineage (NCBI taxonomy): Bacteria > Pseudomonadati > Pseudomonadota > Gammaproteobacteria > Enterobacterales > Enterobacteriaceae > Klebsiella > Klebsiella sp. CN_Kp104. Next base: position 38,407 of record NZ_JBEAII010000032.1, read on the forward strand.
GTTACCTCGATTACGTTATGGATAAGCTGGATGTGATCCTGCTGATGTCGGTTAACCCAGGCTTTGGCGGCCAGTCCTTTATTCCGCACACCCTTGAAAAACTGCGTCAGGTGCGTCAGCTTATCGATCAATCCGGCTACGACATTCGCCTTGAAGTCGATGGCGGCGTGAAAGCCAGCAATATTGGTGAAATTGCCGCCGCCGGTGCGGATATGTTTGTCGCGGGTTCGGCGATCTTCGGCCAGCCGGACTACAAAAAAGTTATTGATCAAATGCGTAGTGAATTAGCGAAGGTTAGTCATGGATAAATTACAGGCCATCCGCGGCGTGGCATTCGACCTGGACGGTACGCTGGTCGATAGCGCGCCGGGTTTAACCGCCGCCGTTGATAGCGCGCTTTACGCGCTGGAACTGCCGGTGGCAGGTGAAGAACGCGTCGTGACCTGGATTGGCAACGGCGCAGACGTCCTGATGGAGCGGGCGCTGAACTGGGCTCGCCAGGAGCGCGCCACGTTACGCGCGGCGATGGGGAAACCTTCCGTCGACGATCATGATATACCGCAAGACGAACAGCTACGCGTTTTGCGTAAACTGTTCGACCGCTATTACGCCGAAGCGGCGGAAGAAGGCAGTTTCTTGTTCCCGGCGGTGGCCGATACGCTCGGCGCGCTGCATGCCAAAGGCCTGCCGCTGGCGCTGGTCACCAACAAACCAACGCCGTTCGTGGCGCCCTTGCTCGAGGCGCTGGATATCGCGAAATACTTTAGCGTGGTGATCGGCGGCGACGATGTGCAGAATAAAAAGCCGCATCCGGATCCGCTGCTGCTGGTGGCGGAAAAGCTCTCTCTGACGCCAGCCGAACTCCTGTTCGTCGGGGATTCGCGCAATGATATTCAGGCGGCGAAAGCGGCAGGTTGCCGCTCTATCGGTCTGACTTACGGCTATAACTACGGCGAGCCGATAGCGCTGAGCGAGCCGGATTTTATCTTTGACCAATTTAATGAACTCTTGCCCGCTCTTGGGCTACCGTACAGTGAAACTCAGGAATTAAAAAATGACTAAGCCCATCGTTTTTAGTGGCGCACAGCCCTCAGGTGAATTGACCATTGGCAACTATATGGGTGCGCTGCGTCAATGGGTAAACATGCAGGATGACTATCACTGTATTTACTGCATCGTTGACCAGCACGCGATCACCGTGCGTCAGGATCCGCAGAACCTGCGTAAAGCAACGCTGGATACGCTGGCGCTGTATCTGGCCTGCGGTATCGATCCGCAAAAGAGCACCATTTTCGTCCAGTCTCACGTGCCGGAACACGCACAGCTGGGCTGGGCGCTCAACTGCTACACCTATTTCGGCGAACTGAGCCGCATGACCCAGTTTAAGGACAAGTCCGCGCGCTACGCCGAGAACATCAACGCCGGTCTGTTTGACTACCCGGTACTGATGGCCGCTGACATCCTGCTGTACCAGACCAACCAGGTACCGGTAGGCGAAGATCAGAAACAGCATCTTGAGCTGAGCCGCGACGTTGCGCAGCGCTTTAACGCTATCTATGGCGATATCTTTAAAGTGCCTGAGCCGTTTATTCCTAAGTCCGGCGCGCGCGTCATGTCGCTGCTGGAGCCGACCAAGAAGATGTCCAAGTCCGATGACAACCGCAACAACGTCATTGGCCTGCTGGAAGACCCGAAATCGGTAGTTAAGAAGATCAAACGCGCGGTGACCGATTCCGACGAGCCGCCGGTTGTCCGTTACGATGTGCAAAACAAAGCGGGCGTTTCCAACCTGCTGGATATTCTCTCCGCCGTCACCGGCCAGAGCATTCCGGAGCTGGAACAGCACTTTGAAGGTAAAATGTACGGCCATCTGAAAGGTGAAGTCGCCGAAGCCGTTTCCGGTATGCTGACCGAGCTGCAGGAGCGCTATCACCGTTTCCGCAACGACGAAGCGTTCCTTAATCAGGTGATGAAAGAGGGCGCCGAGAAGGCCAGCGCGCACGCTTCTAAGACTCTGAAAGCGGTATATGAAGCGATTGGCTTTGTCGCTAAGCCGTAATAAGGCTCACTGAAGGTAAAAAACCGGGATTATCCCGGTTTTTTTGTCTTTGTCAGAGCGCATTAGCTTAATGGTGAGAAAACCAGTTCAGCTTGTCGCGTAGCGCCACCACGCGGCCCACGATAATTAACGCCGGGCTGGCCATCTGCTGCGCCAGGATATCCAGCCGATCCAGAGTGCCGGTGACGACCTTCTGGTTGACCGCGGTGCCGTTTTCGACGATAGCGGCCGGCATATCCGCCGCCATGCCGTGGGCGATCAGTTTTTCGCGGATCGCCGCCGCCTGGTTTAGCCCCATATAGAACACCAGCGTCTGTTTTTCCGCCGCCAGATTTTGCCAGTCGAGATCGCTACCGGTTTTCAGATGGCCGGTGATCAGGCGTACGCCCTGGGCGAAATCGCGGTGGGTGAGCGGAATGCCGGAGTAGGCCGAGCAGCCGGAGGCGGCGGTGATCCCCGGCACCACCGAGAACGGAATACCTGCCGCGCAGAGGGTCTCCAGCTCTTCGCCGCCGCGGCCAAAAATAAACGGATCGCCGCCTTTCAGGCGTACAACACGTTTGCCGCTTTGCGCTTCGCGCAGCAGGATTTGGTTGATTTCCTCCTGCGGCACGCAGTGATAGCCTGCACGTTTGCCGACAAACACCCGATCGGCGTCACGGCGCACCAGGTTCATAATGTCGTCGGAGACCAGTCGGTCATAAACCACTACATCGGCCTGCTGGATCTGCTGCAGTCCCTTGAGGGTGAGCAGCCCGGCATCGCCCGGACCGGCGCCCACCAGCACCACTTCGCCGCGATGTTCCAGCGGCTCATTCAATAACTGTTCCGTGGTGTCGGCAACGGCCTGACGATCATCGTTCGCCAGCGATTGGGCGAGACGATCGTTAACAAACAGTTTTTCCCAGAAGCGGCGGCGCTCGCCGACGGTAGCGAACTGTTTTTTCACCCTTGAGCGCAACTGCCCGGCATAGCGGGCGATTTGCCCGAGGTGCAGCGGCAGCAGCGATTCGAGCTTTTCACGCAGCAGGCGCGCCAGCACCGGGGAGGTACCGCCGGAAGACACGGCGACCATCAGCGGCGAGCGGTCGATAATTGACGGCATGATAAAGCTGGCCTGACGGGGCGCATCCACCACGTTGCAGAAAATACGCCGTGATTCAGCGGCCTCGCTGACCTGCTGATTAACGACATCATCGTCGGTGGCGGCGATCGCCAGCCAGCAGTTATCGAGCAGCGCAGGATTGAAATCGCCCTGCGCCAGCGTCAGCATTTGCGCCTCGGCCCACACCTGAAACTGCGGAGTAAACTGGCGTGAGTTCACCGTTAACCGGGCGCCTGCGTCGAGCAACAGACGCGCCTTGCGTTCAGCGACATCGCCGCCGCCGACCAGCAAGCAGTCGCGATCGCGTAGTTGGCAAAAAATAGGTAAGTGGTCCACGGCAGATCCTCACGGCAAGGGGGGAAAGGGAGTGCGGTCGTAGCATAGCAGCAGAGGGAATCACGGAGATATGAATTTTGCCGCCTCTACTTATTAGTGGTCATAAGCTGATGATATGGTTCCCCCCGCCGCGCGGAGGGAACCTTGCGGCATCAGGCTTTCAGCTGCACTTTGCCATCTTTAACACGGGCTTCGTAGTGGGCGATGGAGTGGCTCTCATCTTCCATGCACAGCCCGTCGCTGAGGCGGAAGCGCTGCTTTTTCAACGGGCTGGCAACCCACAGCGCGCCGTCATGCTCAGCGATAATCCCGCGGGACAGCACGCTGGCATTGAAGAACGGATCGATATTGCTGATGGCGAACACTCTGTCGTCATGGTACGGACGGAAGATAGCTACCTGCTGTTGCCCCAGCAGCGCACAGACGCCGGTCGCCGGCAGGATGTCGTCAATTTTGCAGATGTTTACCCACTGGCTCATACGTTTTCCTCCACCAGCGTGACCGGGATGCGCTCATAGGGCGTGGCCGGGCGATGCTGGTCACGTTCCGGCACCACCTGAACGTTCGGGTCGCGCTGATCGCTGTTGATAAAGTGTTTGAAGCGCGTCTGTGCCGCCGGGTTATTGACGGTCTCGGTCCATTCGCAGGCAAAAGCGGCGCGCAGGCGAGCCAGCTCTTCTTCAAGGTGATCGTTCAGGCCCAGCTTATCGTCGATGATGACGCTGCGCAGATAGTCGATGCCGCCTTCCATGTTGTCCAGCCACGGCGCGGTACGGGTCAGCTTATCGGCGGTGCGGATGTAGAACATCATAAAGCGGTCGAGATATTTGATGAGCGTATCGCGATCGAGGTCCGCGGCCAGCAGATCGGCGTGGCGTGGTTTCATCCCGCCGTTACCGCACACGTACAGGTTCCAGCCTTTCTCGGTGGCGATGATCCCAACGTCTTTACCCTGGGCTTCCGCGCATTCACGGGTACAACCGGAGACGCCGAACTTCATTTTGTGCGGGGTACGGATACCTTTATAGCGGTTTTCCAGTTCTACGCCGAAGCCGACGCTATCGCCGACGCCGTAGCGGCACCAGGTACTGCCGACGCAGGTTTTCGCCATACGTAACGCTTTGGCGTAGGCATGGCCGGTTTCGAAGCCGGCTTCAATCAGTTGACGCCAGATTTCCGGCAGGTCGTCTTTTTGCGCGCCGAACAGGCCGATACGCTGGGAGCCGGTGATTTTGGTATACAGATTAAATTCGCGCGCGATGCGACCGACGGCAACCAGGCCTTCTGGCGTAATTTCGCCGCCTGCGGAGCGCGGGATAACCGAGTAGGTGCCATCTTTCTGGATGTTGGCGAGGAAGTTATCGTTGGTGTCCTGCAGCGGCGTGTGCTGTGGTTTGAGGATGTACTCATTCCAGCAGGAGGCCAGCAGGGAACCGACGGTCGGCTTACAGACTTCACAGCCGTAGCCCTGACCATGTTTTTCCAGCAGTTCGTCGAAGGTTTTGATGCCTTCGACGCGGATCAGGTGGAACAGCTCCTGGCGAGAGTAGGCGAAGTGCTCACACAGATTGTTGTTCACTTCGATACCCTGTTTCGCCAGCTCGGCGTTGAGCACCTGCGTCACCAGCGGAATACAGCCGCCGCAGCCGGTTCCGGCTTTGGTTTCCGCTTTCAGCGCCGCCACGGTGTGGCAGCCTTTATTGATAGCGGCGATCAGGTCGCCTTTGCTGACGTCGAAGCAGGAACAAATCTGCGCGCTGTCCGGCAGTTTATCCACGCCGATGGACGGCTTGCCGCTGCCGGCGTGGGCCGGGAGGATCAGCGAATCCGGGTTTTCCGGCAGCTCGATGGCATTCAGCACCAGCTGCAGCAGGTTGCCGTAATCGCTGGTGTCGCCAACCAGTACCGCGCCGAGCAGGGTTTTGTTATCTTCGCTGACGATAAGACGTTTGTAGACCTCTTTGCTTTCGTCGAGATAGACGTAGCTACGCGCGCCCGGCGTGCGCCCGTGGGCGTCGCCGATACCGCCAACGTCCACGCCGAGCAGCTTCAGCTTGGCGCTGAGGTCGGCGCCGGTGAACAGATTGTCGTTGCCGAGGATATGGTCAACGGTAACCTGCGCCATTTTGTAGCCCGGGGCGACAAGACCGTATACGCGGTTATTCCAGCTGGCGCATTCGCCGATAGCGTAGATATCCGGATCGGAGGTCTGGCAGCTATCGTTGACCATGATGCCGCCGCGTTGGGCGACGGCGAGACCGCACTGGGTAGCCAGCTTGTCGCGCGGACGGATACCGGTAGAGAAGACGATGAAATCGACCTGCAGTTCGCTACCGTCGGCGAAGCGCATCGTTTTGCGTGCCTCGGTGCCCTGCTGAACGATCTCTTTGGTGTTTTTGCTGGTGTGAACTTTCACACCCATGCTTTCAATCTTACGCTTCAGCTGCTCGCCGCCCATCTGGTCGAGCTGCTCGGCCATCAGCATCGGCGCGAACTCGATCACGTGGGTTTCCACGCCGAGATTTTTCAGCGCGCCAGCCGCTTCCAGACCGAGCAGACCCCCGCCGACCACCGCGCCGCGTTTGCTGCGACGGGCGCAGGATTCGATGGCGTTAAGATCTTCAATAGTACGATAGACGAAGCAATCCTGGGTTTCCGCGCCTTTAATGGGCGGGATCCACGGGTATGAGCCAGTCGCCATAATCAGCTTGTCGTAGAAAACGGTACGGCCAGCGCTGGAGTGGATCACCTTTTCCTGACGGTTGATGGTAATCGCGCGTTCGCCGACCAGTACCTTGACGCCGTGTTTCTCATAGAAACCTTCGCGTACCAGCGACAGCTCTTCCGCAGTGTGATGGGAGAAGTAAGACGACAGGTGGACACGGTCATAGGCGATACGCGGCTCTTCACAGAACACGGTAATGTCGAATTGTCCGGCAGGCGCCTTATCAAGAAGCTCTTCGATAAAGCGATGGCCGACCATGCCGTTACCGATAATAGCGATTCTGACTTTGCTCATTTTTGCCTCGATTTCTTTTCTATTACCGCCTACCTTAACGATTCAGCTACTACACTCATTGATACAAATCAATTTAGAACTTACCTACCACTTAATGAGTATATTCATGATTTATAATGATTTTTCTAAGTTGCGGAAAAATCAGGCTTTTCCGTTTTGTTCTTTTTATGTACAAAGGCAGCGGAAGAAATAAGCAATGTTCAGGGGAGCAGACTATGTCGACAACGCCGTTGTGGTTAATTCAGAACGTCCATCTGCCACAGAAGGAAGGGCTGTGGCAGATTGCGATTGATAAAGGGCGATTCGGCGACATTACGCCGATGGGAGAGGCGCGCAGCGAGAGCTACGAAGTGCTTAACGCCCGCGGCGGATTGGCCATCCCGCCGTTTATCGAACCGCACATTCATCTCGATACCACGCAGACGGCGGGAGAACCGAACTGGAACCAGTCCGGAACGTTGTTCGAAGGGATTGAGCGTTGGGCGGAGCGTAAAGCGCTGCTAAGCCATGAGGATGTGAAAGCCCGCGCGTGGAAAACCCTGCGCTGGCAAATCGCTAACGGCATCCAGTTTGTCCGCACCCATGTCGATGTTTCCGACCCAACGTTGACCGCGCTGAAAGCGATGCTGGAAGTCAAACAAGAGGTAGCGCCGTGGGTCGGTTTGCAGATAGTCGCCTTCCCCCAGGAAGGGATTTTATCCTACCCCAATGGTGAGAGTTTGCTGGAGGAGGCGTTACGGCTGGGCGCCGATGTGGTTGGGGCGATCCCGCATTTCGAATTTACTCGTGAATATGGTGTGGAATCACTGCATATCGCCTTCCGTCTGGCGCAGAAATACCAGCGTCCGCTGGATATCCACTGTGATGAAATTGACGATGAACAGTCGCGCTTTGTCGAAACGGTCGCCGCGCTGGCGTTAAAAGAGGGAATTGGCCCCCGGGTGACCGCGAGCCACACCACCGCGATGCACTCCTATAATGGCGCTTATACCTCGCGGCTGTTCCGCCTGTTAAAACTCTCGGGCATTAACTTCGTCGCCAACCCGCTGGTCAATATTCATCTGCAGGGGCGCTTTGATGGCTACCCGAAGCGGCGCGGCGTGACGCGAGTTAAGGAGCTGATGGCGGCCGGCATTAATGTCTGTTTTGGCCACGATGATGTGTTCGACCCGTGGTATCCGTTGGGAACCGGCAACATGCTACAGGTGCTGCATATGGGGCTACACGTTTGCCAGTTGATGGGCTATCAGCAGATTAACGACAGTCTGCAGCTGATTACCCACAACAGCGCCAGAACCTTTGGGCTCAATGATTACGGCATTGCTACCGGCAACCCGGCCAATCTGGTGATCTTGCCGGCGGAAAACGGTTTTGAAGCCGTACGCTGCCAGGTGCCGGTACGTTGGTCAATTCGTCAGGGAAGGGTCATTGCGACTACGCAGCTGGCGCAGACGTGGATACAGACCGATAAAGGCGGCGAGGAGTTGTTTTTTACCAAAAATAGCCCCTTTGCCGAAGCAAAGGGGCCTAAGGCTTAGTGCGCCGACGCGTTCTGACGGTGGCGGGAAACGAAGCCAAGGAGCAGACACATCACGAATACCACGGCATAGAGGCCGTTCGCGGTGTGCAGCGCGGCCAGCGGGCCGCTGGCCGCGACGATCGGCCCGGTCACCACGAAGGTCAGCATGGTGCCGATAGTGCCGCAGGTCAGAATGAAGTTCACCAGCTTCGGTGAAGCGACTTTAGTCTGCTGCGAGCCCAGAGTAATGATCGAGGTATAGATGGCGCTGGAGAAGAAGCCAAGGGTCAGGATGAACCACGGCATATGCTCCGGCGAACCGTTAATGAACAGATACATCAGGACTGTCGCCAGGCCCGCCAGCACGGTCAGGATGCGCTGCAGGTCGAAGAAGCGCAGGATGAAGCTGAACGACCACATGCCGATCATATAGGACATCCAGAAATCGCTGACCAACTTACCGGCGTCGCCGAGGCTCATGCCGAGGCCTTTGGCATATTCTGGTACCCAGGAGATAAAGCCCAACTGGCCGAGGATGTAGCATAGCGCGGCGATGGAAAGGAACAGCACGCCGATGCCCCATTTCTCTTTCACTACCGGCTGGCTGTTTTCCGCCAGCGCTTTGTTGCCAAGCACCGGGAACTCACAGCCGAAAGTCAGCACGAAAATAGCAACGTAGACCAGGCCGATACAGGCGTAAACCCAGTACCACTCGATGCTGCGCGCTAGCAGAACGGCGGCGACCATCGGGAAGATCATCCCTGCCATGCTGAAGAAGGAGTCCGTGAACAGCAGACGCGCGCCGCGCTGGCGGCCTTCATACATGTGGGTAATCAGGAAAGTACCGATCGACATGGTGATCCCGCTGACCAGACCGAGCACGAACATCGACGCGGAGAACAGCGTCAGGCTGTGGCCGAACATCAGCCCGGCGATAGCTAACAGCATCAGGATAAAGCCGAAGCGAAGCTGGGTTTTCAGCGGCACGATCTCCATTAGCCAGGCATTCAGGAAGATAGAAATCAGAATACCGGCATTGAGGAAGGTAAAGGTGTTACTCATACTGGACACCGGCAGATGGAAATAATCCGCGATGTTCCCCATCACCATCCCGGTGACGATCACCAACGCGCCGGTCAGGGCGTAGGAGAAAAAGCTGATCCATGTGAGCTTGATACGATTGCTGTTAGTCATGACAGGCCTGTGAATAGATAGGTAAAGCGCGTTGACGCTGCGCCGGGCGCACAGATTTTATTCATTCAAGTGATGAAGGCAAACGTTTATATTGAAATGTAGAGCTTATTGCATGGTTTTGTGTGACTTTGATCACATTAATAAGATTGCTCACACCTGAGTCAGTTCGTAACAAGTGTTTCAGCTAAGTAAAATTAGGTAAAAGGCTAGCCCGCTATGCAAAGGCTCTTTAGAATCAAGGCACTTGCTTTTTACTCTGCTCCGTTAAGGAATTTCCATGCTCAAATCCACTCTGGCGGCGATGGCTGCCGTATTCGCCATTTCAGCATTCTCCCCCGCCATGGCGGCCAAGGGCGACCCGCACGTACTGCTGACCACTTCTGCTGGCAACATCGAGTTGGAGCTGAATAGCCAGAAGGCGCCGATTTCTGTCGATAACTTCCTGAAGTACGTGAACAGCGGTTTCTATAACAACACGACCTTCCACCGGGTGATCCCAGGCTTTATGGTGCAGGGCGGCGGCTTTAACGAGCAGATGCAGCAAAAGCAGCCGAACCCGCCGATTAAAAACGAAGCCGACAATGGCCTGCGTAATACCCGCGGCACGATCGCCATGGCGCGTACTGCCGACCAGGACAGCGCGACCAGCCAGTTCTTCATCAACGTGGCCGATAACGCCTTCCTCGACCATGGCCAGCGCGATTTTGGCTACGCGGTATTTGGTAAAGTGGTGAAGGGAATGGACGTCGCCGACAAAATTTCTCAGGTTCCGACCCACAACGTCGGCCCATACCAAAATGTTCCGTCCAAACCGGTCGTTATTCTCTCGGCGAAAGTGCTGCCGTAATCCTCTTCTGGCGCGGGCGGTCCGCCTGCGCCCTGCTTGCCTCTCTGCGTAACCTGAAATTGCTGCTTATACTTGTGGCACACAGGGGACGATAAGGGAGGCGACCATGCGTTTACTCACCGATAAACAAAAATCCCGGCTCTGGGAACAGACCCGCAATGCCAATTTTCAGGCCAGCCGACGCCTTGAAGGCGCGACGGTACCGCTCGTTACCTTGACGGCTGAGGAAGCGCTGGCGCGTCTTGCCGAGCTGAGGAGGCGTCATGAGCGCTAAATATGGCGACGATCGCGACCCCTATCTCTATCCGACGCTGGATGTGTTGCGTAATCGGCTGGGTATTCGTCAGGCGCAGCGGCTGGAACAAACGGCATGGGAATTCACTTCGCTGCGCGCGGCGACGATCCCGTTGGGCCCACGCGGCCGCGGCTTACCGCATCTGTGCGCCATTCACCGGCAACTTTATCAGGATCTCTTTGACTGGGCGGGCAAACTGCGGGAAATCGATATCTACCAGGGCGATACGCCGTTTTGCCACTTCGCGTGGATAGAGAAAGAGGGCAACGCGCTGATGCGCAAGCTGGAAGAAGAGGACTATCTGTGTGAACAACCCCGGGAGACGTTCGTCGAGCGACTGAGCTGGTACTACGGCGAAATCAATGTCCTGCACCCGTTCCGCCTTGGCAACGGCCTGACGCAAAGGATCTTCTTCGAACAGTTGGCCATTCACGCCGGCTACCTGCTTGACTGGCGGGGCATCGATCCGGATGCGTGGAGCCAGGCTAACCAGCTGGGCGCAATGGGCGACCCGGAACCGCTGGAGCGGATCTTTCGTAAAGTGGTAAGCGAAGCGCGGGAATCTGAGTAGAATAGCCCGGTTTTGTTTTTTCCGGAGCCGCTATGATCCTGCTAATCGATAACTATGACTCTTTCACCTGGAATCTGTACCAGTACTTTTGCGAACTGGGGGCGGAGGTGCTGGTTAAGCGTAACGATGAGTTAACGCTGGCAGAGATAGCGTCGCTGGCGCCGGAGAAAATCGTTATTTCGCCGGGCCCCTGCACGCCCGATGAGTCAGGTATTTCGCTGGACGTTATCCGCCGCTATGCCGGAAAAACCCCGCTGCTCGGCGTGTGTCTGGGTCATCAGGCTATCGCCCAGGTCTTCGGCGCCGCCATCGTACGCGCCGCTCAGGTTATGCATGGTAAAACGTCGCTTATTGAGCACAACGGCGAGGGCGTTTTTAAGGGGTTAAACAACCCGCTCACCGTTACGCGTTACCATTCGTTAGTTATCGACCCGCCAACCCTTCCCGTGGATTTTATCGTTACCGCCCGCAGCGCCAGCGGTGAAATCATGGGTATCCGCCATCGCCAGTGGGATCTCGAAGGCGTGCAGTTCCACCCGGAGAGTATTCTTAGCGAACAGGGACACCAACTGCTGGAAAACTTCCTTAAACGCTGATTTGTAGTTGCCATGAGTTGATTTATTATGCATATTTTGTGATTAAAACATCGCAATCATTGCACGTTACACAGAAGGATGGGCATCACATGGCAACAGAGCAACCGGCAATCACCCGCGCCACATTCGATGAAGTCATTCTGCCGATTTATGCACCGGCGGAGTTTATTCCGGTGAAGGGGAAAGGCAGCCGCGTTTGGGATCAGCAGGGCAAAGAGTACGTTGATTTTGCCGGCGGGATTGCGGTGACCGCGTTGGGCCACTGCCACCCGGCGCTGGTGGCGGCGCTGCACGAGCAGGGCGAAACCCTGTGGCACACCAGCAACGTTTTTACCAACGAGCCGGCGCTGCGCCTGGGTCGCCAACTGGTGGACGCTACTTTTGCCGAACGCGTGGTGTTTATGAACTCCGGTACGGAAGCCAATGAAACGGCGTTCAAGCTGGCGCGTCATTACGCAATCACTCGCCATAGCCCGTACAAAACCAAAATCATCGCTTTCCATAATGCCTTCCACGGACGGTCGCTGTTCACCGTCTCGGTTGGTGGTCAGCCGAAATACTCTGACGGTTTTGGGCCGAAACCGTCAGATATCGTGCATGTCCCATTTAACGATCTCGAGGCAGTGAAAGCGGTGATCGATGACCATACCTGCGCGGTGGTGGTTGAGCCGATTCAGGGCGAGGGCGGGGTAATGGCGGCGACGCCGGCGTTCCTGCAGGGGCTGCGCGAACTGTGCGACAAGCATCAGGCGCTGCTGGTATTTGATGAAGTACAGTGCGGTATGGGCCGTACCGGTTCGCTGTTCGCCTATATGCATTACGGCGTGACCCCGGATATCCTGACCAGCGCGAAGGCGCTCGGCGGCGGTTTCCCGATTAGCGCGATGTTGACCACCAATGAAATTGCCAGCGCCTTCCATGCCGGTTCCCATGGCTCCACCTACGGCGGCAATCCGCTGGCCTGCGCGGTGGCGACCGCGGCTTTCAACCTGATTAACACGCCGCAGGTGCTGGAGGGCGTGAATGCCAAACGGGCGCTGTTTGTCGATCACCTGCAGCAGATCGATGCGCAGTTTGATCTGTTCAGCGACATCCGCGGCATGGGGCTGTTAATCGGCGCCGCGCTTAAGCCGCAGCATCATGGACGCGCGCGCGATTTCCTCTATGCCGCGGCGGAGGCCGGGGTGATGGTGTTAAACGCCGGGCCGGACGTAATGCGCTTTGTGCCGTCGCTGGTGATTGATGATAGCGATATCGCCGAAGGGATGGCGCGCTTTGCACAGGCGGTTAAAAACGTGCTTAGCGCCTAGTCGTGCGTAGCCAGATGCCGTGATGCGGACGCTGACGCCATGCCACCGACGAAATGGTGTGCATGGTGTTCAGATGGCCGAGGATCCGCTGCAGATGCTGCTCAAGGGTGCTGAGCGGCCCACGCAACACTTCCCCGTCCTGGGATTCCATAATATTTACATCGCCCGCGCTGCCCGGCCCGTCTGAATCCAGACGCTGCTGACAGCGCTGCAGCGCAATTTCACAAGATTCCAGATACCGCTGCGCCAGGTCAGGCGTTAGCATCGTATGCTCGCGCGCCAGCGTGGTCATGGCGTTGATATGTTCAACGATAAACTGGCTATGGGTTACCCACAGCTTCATATCTTCCAGATAGTGCGAGTTAAAACCCGGTTCCTGCATCGCCTGGTTAAGCGAGTTATACAGGGCGTTGTGCGCCTGGTTGACGCGCATACGCTGGTAGGCCAACGCCGGGGCTTGCGGATCGGCGCTAAGTATCAGCCGAATAGCCTCCTGATCGGCCTCCAGAGCATCGTGGGCGTTTTTACGCAGCAGGCCGCTCTGCCATTGCGGCCATAGCCAGACCATCCCGCCAAAGGCGATCAGACAGCCAATGATGGTATCGATAAAGCGGGCGACGATGAACTGCTCGCCGTTAAGCGTTAGCAACTGCAGGGTATATACCGCGGTGACGGTAAAGCCCACCATCGCCCAGCCGTAGTGTTTACGAATGATGAGATAGCTCAGCAGCGTGATGAACAACATACCGCTTAACGTATAGCTCTCCGGTACGTGGAAGTGTAAGGTCAGCCAGGCGATCACCAGGCCCGCCAGGGTGCCTGCCGCCCGGTGGACAATCCGCACGCGGGTGGCGCCGTAACCGTTTTGCGTCACGAACAGCACGGTCATCAGGATCCAGTAAGGCTTCGGCAGGTGCAGGGCGCTGCCCATCAGGCTGGCGATGCTCAACATTACGCTGATGCGCGCGGCGTTGCGCAGCGCCGGGGATTTCAATGACAGGTAGTTCTTCAGCGCCGGTAGCAGCGGCAGGCGTCGTTCTTTGTCCGCCATCAGGTTACGTGCGTACAGCGGGCGCTGAGTACGTAGCACGCGGGCGATACGACTGAAGTGCCAGGCGCAGAACTGGCCAACCGGGTTATCGGGATGCTGATAGGCGATTTTTTCCAGCGCGCCGATTTGCTTATCCATCTGAAAGCGGCGCGGGTAGCGGTGGTAGAGAATATCATCCGCCAGCACCCGCAGACGAGCGGCGACGGTCTGCGCGTTCCAGCGGATGACCGCTTCCGCATGGCTGCGCTCCACCAGTTTTTGCACCTCTTCCGGCTGGTGCAGGCTCACTGAAATATGTTCCTGCAGATCCAGCCCAACCTGGAACGCGCGCAGCAGTCGCTTATGATCGCTACGCTGGTTGGCGGCTAACATATGCATCTGCTGATAGCACTGGGTAATTAAATCGACTACCTTCTGCTGGCGGGTAAGCAGCGGCGGCAGGGAGGTCGTCGGGTCAGTGTGCTGCGTCAGGAGGCTATATTTGGCCTCGCAATAGTTAGCCAGTTCGCGGTAAAGCAGGCTTAACGACTCGCGCAGCGGCTGCTCTCGCCAGAGCCAAAACCAGAACCAGTTAAAGAGTCCGTACCACAAGGTTCCCAGCGCATAGATAAGCAGCGGCTCCCAGATGGGCATATTGCCGGCCAGGCTTAAGGTAAAAATGGCGGCGATAAGCGATGCCGGCAACAGGCGAGCGTGTAGCGAGCTGATTTCCGCCGTCACGCCGAGAATCAGCGCCAGCGCGCTGAGGATAAGCGGCAACGGGATGTCGCGCGCCAGAAGCAATTGCACAATCAGGCTGCTGCCGGCAAACAGGCAGCCGCCAACGATCAGGCGTTTGAAAAAACGTTTATGCGGGGTGTCGAGACCGGCAATATTGCAACAGGCGGGAACTAAAGAGAACAGCAGCCCTTGCTGCAGATGGCCGAGCAGAAGCCCGATGGCCACAGGTAGACACAGCACCAGCGTTTGCCGCAGTGCATAGTTGACTTCCGGGTGGTAAATCAGCCTGCGCCACATGGGAGAAACAAAAACGGCGTACTGCGCGGAGAAATACGCCGTTTAGCGACTTAACGGGTACCGTAGACGACGATAGTTTTACCGTGTGCCGAGATCAGGTTTTGATCTTCCAGCATCTTCAGAATACGGCCGACGGTTTCACGAGAGCAACCGACGATCTGGCCAATTTCCTGGCGGGTGATTTTGATCTGCATCCCGTCCGGGTGAGTCATGGCATCAGGCTGTTTCGCCAGATTCAGTAAGGTCTGAGCGATACGGCCCGTCACGTCGAGGAAAGCAAGGTTACCGACTTTCTCGGAAGTGACCTGCAGACGACGCGCCATCTGCGAGGAGAGGCGCATCAGGATGTCCGGGTTCACCTGGATTAACTGACGGAATTTTTTGTAAGAGATCTCGGCCACTTCACATGCGGTTTTCGCACGTACCCAGGCACTACGTTCCTGACCTTCTTCAAACAGGCCTAATTCACCGATGAAATCGCCCTGGTTGAGGTAAGAGAGGATCATCTCTTTACCTTCTTCATCCTTGATGAGTACAGCCACGGAGCCTTTTACGATGTAGTAAAGCGTTTCCGCTTTCTCACCCTGGTGAATCAGCGTGCTCTTTGATGGGTACTTATGAATGTGGCAATGAGACAAGAACCATTCAAGGGTAGGGTCTGTTTGCGGTTTGCCAAGCACCATGCGCGGTTATCCTCTGTTATAAGCTATCTCCGGACGCCGACACTACACGGCATCCGGGCATGCAATCGTATTTTTCCCTATGCCTGGGAAGCTGGCTGCTCAATTTATGCAGCCTGTAATGTGAACTCCTCAGCATACATGCGGTACATCAATGTATTACTGTAGCATCCAGACTGTTTTAGCATAGCTTTCACCGCATGTCTCCTGGTGTCTCGCTTCAGCATGACCCAGGTCGCCTTCCGTTGCGAGATTTGTTATGTGCGCGTAATCTGTCAGGAAAATTGCAACAGCGGAGTTAAATTTTATGCAAGCGCGTGTGAAATGGGTGGAAGGTCTAACCTTCATCGGTGAGTCGGCCTCCGGCCACCAGATTTTAATGGATGGCAACTCCGGGGACAAAGCGCCCAGCCCGATGGAGATGGTGTTAATGGCGGCGGGCGGCTGTAGCGCAATTGACGTGGTGTCTATCCTGCAAAAAGGGCGTCAAAACGTCACTAACTGCGAAGTGAAGCTGACCTCCGAACGCCGTGAAGAGGCGCCGCGCCTGTTCACTCATATCAATCTGCACTTTATCGTCACCGGTAAAGAGCTGAAGGATGCGGCGGTGTCCCGTGCGGTGGATTTATCCGCGGAGAAGTACTGCTCGGTGGCGTTGATGCTGGAAAAGGCGGTCAACATCACCCACTCTTACGAAGTCATCGAAGCCTGAGGCGAATTGACGTAGCGGGACACTAACCCCGGCAGCACGGCGACCGGGGTTTTATTTTGCCCTTAACTAATGGTTTTGCCTTCCATCAAGCGCTCGACCAGCGGCGCCATAATGAGCTCCATCGCCAGCCCCATCTTACCGCCCGGCACCACCAGGGTGTTCATATGCGAGATAAACGACCCCTGTAACATCGCCAACAGCCAGGGATAATCAATCCCCTGCAAATTGCGGAAGTGAATCACCACGAAGCTTTCATCGAGCGATGGAATACCTTTGGCGGCAAACGGATTCGAGGTATCCACCGTCGGCACGCGCTGGAAGTTGATATGGGTACGTGAGAACTGGGGGGTGATGAAATTGATGTAGTCCTCCATCGAACGCACCACTGAGTCCATCACCGCTTCGCGCGAATGGCCTCGTTCGCTGGTATCGCGAATGAGCTTCTGAATCCATTCGAGGTTGACGATCGGCACCACGCCGACCAGCAGGTCGACATGTTTCGCCACGTCATGCTGCGGCGTCACCACGCCGCCGTGCAGCCCCTCATAAAACAGCACGTCGGTCGGTTCAGGCAGCGGCTGCCACGGGGTAAAGGTGCCGGGAACCTGATTCCAGGGAACCGCTTCATCATAGGTATGGAGATATTTTCGCGACTGGCCCTTGCCGAATTCGCCGTACTCTAAAAAGGTGCGTTCAAGTAGGCTGAAGTCGTTGGCTTCCGGGCCGAAGTAGCTGATGTGTTTGCCCTGATCGCGCGCTTTGCGGATCGCCATGTCCATTTCCGGGCGAGTATAGCGATGGAAGCTATCCCCTTCGACCTCCGCGGCATGCAGGTTCAGTTGCGAGAAAATTTTGCGAAACGCGAGGCTGGTGGTGGTGGTGCCCGCGCCGCTGGAGCCCGTGACTGCGATCACTGGATGTTTGGCAGACATAACAACTCCCTGATTAAGTGATGGTGTGTCGCCGTATCGCGCCAGGCTCTCGCGGTTAGAGGGGCATGGCGCTTAGCCGTTAAACATCTTGCGGGGCATGATGTTGACCGTCTCGTGCAGTTCTGACCACACCAGCACGGCCTCCCCGGTTTTAAGCTGCTGTTTTACATCGGCGACTTTATCGGCAAGCGAACGTTCATGTTCACCATAATCGGTGCCTTCGCGCAACACAAAGCTTTCAATCAGATTATCCAGCGTTTCGGGATCGAGATCCTGCCAGGGAATAATCATGCTTGTCCTCCCAGCCAGCGGGTTAACCAATCCGGAATACGTTGCTCCAGCCACATTTGCGGTTTTCGCAGCGTACCGCCGACAAAGCCAACGTGGCCGCCTTGTTCCGTGAGCTGATATTCGACATTAGCCGGCAGCTGTTCCTGCGGCGGTATTGAATGATGGTCCATAAATGGATCGTCTTTTGCGTGAATGATCAGCGTCGGCTTGGTGATATCGCTTAAGCGCGGCATCGCGCTGCACTGTCGGTAATAGTCTAGCGCATCGGCGAAACCGTGGATTTTGGCGGTGATCATGTCGTCGAATTCGCGGATGCGGCGCATGCTTTTGAGCTGGCGAAGATCCACCGGCAGCGAGCCTGGATAGGCTTTCAGCTTGCGCGAGGCGTTGGCTTTCAGCAGGTTGAGCAGGTAACGCTGATAGACGCGCGAAAATCCTTTATCCATATGGTAGCTGCAGGCTTCCAGCATAAAGGGCGCCGAGACAATGACGGCCGCATCGAGCGGAATATTGTCGCCTTCTTTCGCCAGCAGACAGCCCAGCATGTTGCCGCCAAGCGAATAGCCTACCGCCGCCGTCGGCGCGGCGCCGAATTCACGCCGCAACCAGTGCAGGAACCAGGTGCCGTCTTCCGTTTCGCCAGAGTGATAAATACGACTGTTGCGATTCGGCTCGCCGCTGCAGCCGCGAAAATGCATCACCACCCCGAGCCAGCCGCGCTGCATGGCGGCGTGAATTAAACCGTGGGCGTAAGGGCTGTGCAGGCTGCCTTCCAGACCGTGAAAAACCACCAGCCGCGGTTTGTGGCGCGCGCCGGCGGGATCTTCGCTCCAGGCCAGATCGACGAAATCGCCATCCGGCAGCTCAAGGCGCTGCCAGTGCGGCGTAAATCGGAGCTTGCGGCGGATGATCCGCGGCAGCATGGTTTGCAGATGACGATTGCCCACGCCGCGCATCGGATGGAATTCGCGCGAATCGTTATCGGGGGGCGTCACTGCTGTCGGGGTTATTTCAACCATAGTACCAGGATTATTAAGAAACTTTTAGAACACTATACCGCGCATAAAAGTGGGCGGTTAGCCAATATGTGGTCTTGCGGCTAATCGGCAAGCAGATTGCGCGAGAAGAGGTGGATATCCGCACCGGGCTTGAGCCGCCACAATCGCGCCTTTCGCGCCCCTGTCGCCAGCGTTTCTCCGGTTTCTTCGAACATGCCGGAGGCCTCAAAACGGCGGATTAGGCTTTTACGCTGAATCGGCTGGCCGAGGATGATTTCGGTCGCTTCCTGCAACTGGCCGTGGGTAAAGGTATCCCCCAAACAGTAAACAGGCAATAACGAATACATCGTTTTCTGGCGCAGGCGCTCCAGCGCGGCGCTGACTATCTGCCGATGATCGAAGGCCAGGCGATATTCATCAAGCTGCTGGACCGGCACCCAGCGGGCATCGCTGACGCTGGCGATATGCGGCTGACAGTCTACCCAGGCGATTAGCGCGAACCAGGCAACGGTCAGGCTCCAACCGCGCGGATCGCGGTCCGGTCCGGAAAAGGTACCGAACTGCTCCAGCCAGGAAGGGGAAATGCCGGTTTTTTCCGTCAGTTTCCGTAGCGCCGTAGTGCGGGTGGACTCATCGTGGGCCATATCGATAAATCCGCCGGGCAGCCCCCATGCGCCTTGCTGTGGAGGATTCGCGCGTTCAACCAACAGTACGCACAGCGCTCCCTGATGAAGGGTAAACAGCACGCTGTCGACGGTTACCAGCGGTGAAGGAAAACGGCTGGCGTCGTAGTGGTTGAGGTAATCGGCGTCGGTGGTCATAACATGCTCGCTGCGCAATAAGAACGCCGACAAGTGTACCAGCCCCCTTCAGAGCGGCAAGTGGCTATTTTTTCCTTCTATCTTTCAATGGGTTAATTCTTTTTCGTCGCGGAACGATATTTAATGCTTGCATGAATAGTGTCTTAAGGACATTATTAATCGTGTCCAAGAGACATAATTTAGGCGAGGAGGCCATCATGAGCGAAAAATTCACACTTTTGCTGGACGATACAGCGGTAACCCTTGCCAGCGGCGTCTTCCCTGATGGCGCAGGCTGGCTGAAAGTGACCGGTGAGCTGCCGGCCTCCGCCGCGTTAATGCGCATCCGGGCGGTCGCGCTACGTGATATGAATGATTTTATGCTGCTGGCCCAGTTGGTGGAGGCTGTTCGCCATGTGACCGATGTCGCCTTCAGCCATCTGGAGCTGCCATGGCTGCCGTGGGCGCGCCAGGATCGCCATATGGTGCCAGGCGACAGCTTTGCGCTGAAAGTTTTTGCACAGCAGTTGAATACACTGGGATTCGACAAAATTGTGGTCCTCGACCCGCATAGTGAGGCCGCGGCGGCGGCGGTAAACAACCTGGTCGCGATCAGCCAACAACAGTGCCTGCTGCAGAACTCCCATCTGCGACGTGCCATCGCCGCCGGGGAGTTAATGCTGGTGGCGCCGGATGCTGGAGCGTTAAAGAAAATTCAGTATGTCGCTAAAGCCTGTGGCGCCAGCGAGTTTGCGATCCTCAGTAAGGAGCGAGATGTCGCTAGCGGCGCGTTAACAGGCTTTTCGCTGCTGGCCGGAGAGGTGGCGGGTAAAGCGGTACTGATCGTTGATGACCTTTGCGATGCCGGTGGAACGTTTATCGGCTCGGCGCAGGTCCTGCGTGACGCCGGCGCGCGTAGCGTTAGCCTGTACGTGACGCATGGCGTCTTTTCTAAAGGCATTACGCATCTATTGAATAATGGCATCGATGCTATTTACTCCACCACCTCTTATGCCTCTGCGGCTTTAGTCCATCCACAGCTGGAACTGATTGATATTGAAACCATTTACCGCGCTTATTGGGGATAACAAAATGAAAATGAATCCGATTCTGGCTATCGATGGTTATAAAGTTTCCCATCGCGTTCAGTATCCACAGGGGACGACTAAGGTCTATTCGAATTTTACGCCGCGCGGCGACCGTTTCTTTCAGTCGCCGCTAGCGGATGGCAAGTTGGTATTCTTCGGCTTACAGGGTTTTTTACAGTGGTTCCTCATCGATCTGTTTAACGAGGGCTTTTTCGCTCGTCCGGAAGAGGAAGTGGTCAGCGAGTATAAGCAGGTTATGGACGGCTACCTGGGACGGGATAGTGTCGCGGTAGATCATATCCGCGAGCTGCATCAGCTAGGCTACCTGCCGCTGCACATCAAAGCGCTGGATGAAGGCACGAAAGTGCCGATGAAGGTACCGGTTTTAACCATCACCAATACCCTGCCGCAGTTTTTCTGGCTGGTGAACTATCTGGAGACGGTCCTTTCGGCAGAACTGTGGAAAACGTCGACTAATGCCACTATCGCGCATCACTATCGTCTGATCTGCGAACGCTGGGCGGAGCAAACCTGTAGCGATCTGACACATCTGGATTTTCAATGCCACGACTTTTCGTTTCGCGGCATGTCCGGGCTACATGACGCCGCACAGTCTGGCAGCGGGCATCTGATTAGCTTTAAAGGGACGGATAGCCTGCCTGCGCTGCTCTACGCTCGTGATTACTATACTCGGGGTGAAGAAGACACGATCGGCGCCAGCATCCCCGCTACCGAGCATAGCGTGATGTGTATGGGCGAGCGGGCTCGGGAGATAGAAACTTTTCGCCGGCTCATCGCTGACGTCCACCCGCAGGGGTTTGTCTCTATTGTTTCCGATACCTGGGATTACTGGCAGGTACTGACCGAGTATACCCGCGAACTGAAAGCCGTCATTATGCAACGCCAGGGACGTGTGGTATTCCGACCGGACAGCGGCGATCCGGTGGCTATCCTCTGCGGCACTGCCGCCGATGATGATACCCGCAGCGATCGTCGCGCCGAGGAGAAAGGTTCGGTTGAGGTGCTGTGGGAAATCTTTGGCGGGACGATTAACGAGAAGGGGTATAAGGTGCTGGACCCCCACGTAGGTCTGATTTATGGCGATTCTATTACGCTTGCGAGAGCGGATGAGATCCTGCGTCGCCTGGAAGCTAAAGGCTTTGCCAGCGCTAACGTGGTATTCGGGGTGGGTTCATATACCTACCAGTATAATACGCGTGATACTTTCGGCTTTGCGATGAAAGCCACCTGGGGAGAAGTGAATGGCGAAGGAAGAGCGCTCTTTAAGGAGCCAAAAACCGACAACGGCCTGAAACGTTCTGCGCGCGGGCTGTTACGCGTAGCGCGCGATGCCAGCGGCGAGCTACGGCTGCATGACGATCAAAGCCAGGAGCAAGAAGGTCAGGGAGAGCTAACCACTCGTTTCCTTGATGGCCAGCTGTTTGGTTACGAATCATTGTCACAGATCCGCGCCCGGCTGGCGGCGCAGCGTTGATGCCAGGCGAATGAAAAAAGGCGGGATATCCCGCCTTTTGTTGTCACTGTCTTGCATTAACCTTCCTGCAGCATCCGTTCCAGCTGTTCCTGCGCGTCCAGCCACGCCATCTCGCACTCTTCGAGCCCTGATTTGGCGCTCGCCTGCTGCTGCAGGCACGCGGTTAATTCCGCTTTGCGCGAGGCGTCATATAACTCGCTGTCGCCCAGTTTCTCTTCCGCCTGCGCCAGCTGCGCGTTGAGTTTATCCATCTCTTTTTCCAGACGGGCGATCTCTTTACGCAGCGGTTGCGTTTGCGTGCGCAGTTCGGCTTCGCGGCGTTTTTGATCCTTACGCGCCTGCGCGCTGTTGCCGTTATCCTTCGGCGCTTCAGAGGCCTGGTTTTCCTGCTTCTGCGAATCACTCAGCCACTGCTGATAATCTTCCAGATCGCCATCAAACGGCTCAACTTTACCGTCGTGTACGAGGTACAGATCGTCAGTAGTGGAGCGGATCAGGTGACGATCGTGCGAGACCACGACCAGCGCCCCTTCGAAGTCGATCAGCGCTTCGGTTAAGGCCTGACGCATATCAAGATCAAGGTGGTTGGTCGGTTCATCGAGCAGCAGTAGGTTAGGGCGCTGCCAGACGATTAACGCCAGCACCAGGCGCGCTTTTTCACCGCCGGAGAAACGGCGGGTCTCTTCGCTGACTTTATCCCCCTGGAATCCAAAGCCGCCGAGGTAGTCGCGCAGTTTTTGTTCCAGCTCCTGCGGCGCCAGGCGGGCCAGATGCTGTATCGGCGACTCATCGGCGCGCAGGAATTCGAGCTGATGCTGGGCGAAGTAACCGAGCTTAATCCCTTTCGCCAGGCCAATTTCACCGGACAGCGGCTGTAACTCACCGGCCAGCAGCTTAATCAGCGTTGATTTACCGGCGCCGTTGCGCCCCAGCAGACCGATACGCGAACCGGGCACCAGGTTCAGCTTGATGGAGTCGAGAATAATCCGTTCGCCGTAGCCGGCGCTGACTTTTTCCATCTTGAGTAACGGGTTTGGCAGGCTTTCCGGCGCGCGGAAGCTGAAGTGGAACGGGTTATCGACGTGCGCCGGAGCGATAAGTTCCATGCGCTCAAGCATTTTGATACGGCTCTGTGCCTGCTTCGCTTTGGTGGCCTTGGCGCGGAAGCGGTCGATATAGCTCTGCAAGTGGGCTACGCGCTGCTGCTGGCTTTCATACATGGCCTGCTGCTGCGACAGACGGGTCGCGCGCTGGATTTCAAACGAGCTGTAGTTACCGGTGTATTCGAACATCGTTTGCTGTTCGATATGAATAATTTTATCGACGATCGGATCGAGGAAATCACGATCGTGGGAAATCAGGATCAGCGTACCGGTATAGCCTTTCAGCCATTTTTCCAGCCAGATCACCGCATCAAGATCGAGGTGGTTGGTCGGTTCGTCGAGCAGCAGCAGGTCGGAACGGCAGATCAGCGCCTGCGCGAGGTTTAAGCGCATACGCCAGCCGCCGGAGAAATCACTGACCGGGCGCTCAAGCTGCTCGTTACTGAAACCAAGGCCGTGTAGCAGGCTGGCGGCGCGGGAACGAATAGTCCAGGCGTCAATGGCATCCAGCTTACCGTGAACGGTAGCGATGGCGTGGCCGTCGTCGCGCTCATTGGCCTGCTGTAAATCGGCTTCCAGCTTGCGGAACTCGCGATCGCCATCAATAACATAATCAATAGCCGGTTGCGGCAGGGCCGGCGTTTCCTGATTAACCCACGCCAGCTGCCAGTTGCTCGGGAAGGTCATGGAGCCGCCGTCGGCGCTTATCTCGTTTTTCAAAAGCGAAAGCAACGTAGATTTACCGCAGCCGTTTTTACCCACCAGACCGACCTTCTGGCCAGGATTGATGGTGGCGGTGGCGTTGTCCAGCAGGACGCGTACGCCGCGACGAATTTGTAACGAGGAGAAAACAATCATAAGGCGCCGTATGTTCAGACTATGTTAATTTGTCTTTATGATAATGTAGTGTGGAAGCGAAACGCTCCATAGGGCCGCAATGGTAGCCCAAAATGAAGACGATAGACAAAGTCATTCTGGTTGCGTCGAGACGCAGCCGCTTCGCAAGCCGCCAGATGACGTTCGGGAGGGGAATGATGTCTCAGACAGCGAAAGTGTTGCTGCTGTATGCCCACCCAGAATCTCAGGATTCCGTGGCCAACCGGGTTTTGCTTGAACCGGCCTTACAGTTGCCGAATGTCACCGTGCACGATCTTTATGCGCACTATCCAGATTTTTTTATTGATATCGCCCATGAGCAGGATCTCCTGCGTCAGCATCAGGTGATTGTTTTCCAACATCCACTGTATACGTGGAGCTGCCCGGCATTGTTGAAAGAGTGGCTGGACCGGGTGCTGAGCCGCGGCTTCGCCAGCGGCGCGGGAGGAAATCAACTGGCGGGAAAGTACTGGCGTAGCGTGATCACCACCGGCGAGCCGGAGAGCGCTTACCGCCGCGATGCTAATCGCTATCCGATGAATGATATTCTGCGCCCTTTTGAGTTAACGGCCGGCATGTGCCGCATGCACTGGCTGAGTCCGATTATTGTCTACTGGGCGCGCCGACAGCGGCCGGAAGATTTGCAAAGCCACGCCCGCGCATATCGCGATTGGCTCGCGAATCCTGTTGCTACAGGAGGCGTCAATGGCGGGAGCTGATTTGCTATTAGCAGGGGTACTGTTTTTGTTTGCCGCCGTGGTGGCGGTACCGCTGGCGGCCCGGCTGGGCATTGGCGCCGTGCTCGGCTACCTGCTGGCCGGGATTGCAATTGGCCCGTGGGGGCTTGGCTTTATTAGCGATGTGGATGAAATTCTTCACTTTTCCGAGCTGGGCGTTGTATTCCTGATGTTCATCATCGGCCTTGAGCTTAATCCGGCCAAACTGTGGCAACTGCGCAACTCGATATTCGGCGTCGGCGCGGCGCAGGTGCTGTTTAGCGCGGCGATCCTCGGCGGATTGCTGGTGGTCACCGGGTTTTCGTGGCAGGCGGCCGTGGTGGGCGGTATTGGGTTAGCAATGTCCTCTACCGCAATGGCGCTGCAGCTGATGCGCGAGAAGGGAATGAGCCGTAACGAATCCGGCCAGCTGGGCTTTTCAGTTCTGTTATTTCAGGATTTAGCGGTGATCCCGGCGCTGGCGCTGGTCCCGCTGCTCGCCGGACACGGCGACGATAACTTCAACTGGATGTCGGTGGGGATGAAGGTGCTGGCTTTCGCCGGCATGCTGATTGGCGGCCGTTTTCTGCTGCGCCCGGTTTTCCGTTTTATCGCCGGTTCCGGCGTGCGTGAGGTCTTTACCGCCGCCACGCTGCTGCTGGTGCTGGGTTCCGCGCTGTTTATGGACGCCCTGGGGCTGTCAATGGCGCTGGGGACGTTTATCGCTGGCGTGCTGCTGGCGGAAAGCGAATATCGCCACGAGCTGGAAATCGCTATTGAGCCGTTTAAAGGCTTGCTGCTGGGGCTGTTTTTTATCTCCGTCGGCATGGCGCTGAATCTTGGCGTGCTATATACCCATCTGTTGTGGGTCGCGCTGAGCGTTGCCGCGCTGGTGGCGGTTAAAGCGTTGGTGCTTTATGTATTGGCCCGGCTATATGGTTTGCGCAGCTCCGAGCGCACGCAGTTCGCCGGCGTATTGAGCCAGGGCGGCGAGTTCGCCTTTGTTCTCTTTTCCATGCCGGCTTCGCAGAAGCTGTTCCATAACGATCAAATGGCGCTGCTGCTGGTTACCGTAACCTTATCGATGATGACCACGCCGCTCCTGATGAAGGTCATTGATAAAGTGCTGTCGCGACGGCTTAACCCGGCGGAGGATACCGATGAGGCGCCATGGGTCGAGGATGATAAGCCACAGGTGATTATCGTTGGCTTCGGGCGTTTTGGTCAGGTGATTGGGCGCCTGCTGATGGCCAATAAAATGCGTATTACCGTGCTTGAACGCGATATCAGCGCGGTCAACCTGATGCGCAAATATGGCTACAAAGTCTATTTCGGCGATGCGACGCAGCTTGAGCTGCTGCGTTCGGCGGGGGCGGAAGAGGCGCAGTCTATTGTGATTACCTGCAACGAGCCGGAAGATACCATGAAGCTGGTGGAGATGTGCCAACAGCATTTTCCCCACCTCCATATTCTGGCGCGTGCGCGGGGGCGCGTAGAGGCGCATGAGCTATTACAGGCGGGCGTGACGCAATTCTCGCGAGAAACCTTCTCCAGCGCCCTGGAATTGGGGCGCAAGGCGCTGGTGACCCTGGGAATGCATCCGCATCAGGCGCAGCGCGCGCAGTTGCACTTTCGACGCCTCGATATGCGAATGCTGCGCGAGTTAATGCCAGTGCATACTGATACCGTACAGATATCCCGCGTGCGGGAAGCCCGGCGCGAGCTGGAAGAGATTTTTGAGCGTGAAATGCAGAAAGAAAGCCGGCAGCTGGACGGCTGGGACGAGTTTGAATAGAAGGTAGAGCAAAATGGCGGTACGTAAACGTTTTATTGCCGGCGCAAAATGCCCGGCGTGCCAGGCGCAGGATTCACTGGCGATGTGGCGCGAGAATAATGTCGATATTGTTGAGTGCGTTAAGTGCGGACATCAGATGCGCGAGGCCGATAAAGAGGTCCGCGAGCACGTTCGTAAAGAAGAGCAAGTGATCGGCATTTTTCATCCGGACTAGCGTTATCTGTCGCCTTTTTTTAAGCTAAAGGGTACACGGCTGCAGAATTCCGCTACAATCTGCGCCACTATTCTTCCCATGCTCAGGAGATATCATGAAAGTAGCAAAAGACCTGGTGGTCAGCCTGGCCTATCAGGTACGTACAGAAGACGGTGTGTTGGTTGATGAGTCTCCGGTGAGTGCGCCGCTGGACTACCTGCATGGTCACGGTTCCCTGATTTCCGGCCTGGAAAACGCATTAAACGGCCACGAAGTAGGCGACAAATTTGATGTCGAAGTCGGCGCGAATGACGCGTACGGCCAGTATGACGAAAACCTGGTTCAGCGCGTTCCTAAAGACGTTTTCATGGGCGTTGACGAACTGCAGGTTGGCATGCGCTTCCTGGCTGAAACCGACCAGGGTCCGGTACCGGTAGAAATCACCGAAGTCGGTGACGATTTCGTGGTGGTTGACGGCAACCACATGCTGGCTGGCCAGAATCTGAAGTTCAACGTAGAAGTTGTCGCCCTGCGCGAAGCCACTGCAGAAGAGCTGGAGCACGGTCACGTACACGGCGCTCATGGCCACGATCACGATCATGACCACGGTCATGACGGTTGCTGCGGCGGCCACGGCCACGATCATGGTCACGACCATGAACACGGCAAAGGTGGTTGCGGTAACGGTGGTTGCGGTTGCCACTAATGGCGTCGCGTTCGCGCGAATAGCCAAAAAAGCGGGGAAACCCGCTTTTTTTACGTCTCAATAATGCGGTGGCGGCGTCTCTTCAGACTGTGACGCGATGTGCGACGGCTGTGTCGCTTTCAATTTTTCGATTACCAAGCGCATATGTTCGCGCATTTTGGCCATTTCTATTTCATGCGCCGTGACGGTTTTGTTGAGGTCCTCGATGGTGATCTCCTGAAACGCCAGTCGGCTTTCCAGTTCCGCCAGACGCGTCTCCATTGTGCTATCGTTCATAGGTCGCCTCTTCTGTCTTGTTTGCGGGCGGATTCTACTCAAGTTTCCGCGTTAACGCAGCATCGTAACGTCAGAGAGGAAACTAATTCATACAAAAATAGTCTGAAATGAGGCGATATTCAGGTAGGTCCGTATGTAGATTTGTTCTGCAACGTTCTATAGTACGTTTTTTGCTTTTTATTATAACCCTGGGGTGAGATGCCCCGGCCCTGGAGAAATGGATGAAATCACTGTTTAAAGTAACGCTGCTGGCGACCACGATGGCCGTTGCCCTGAATGCACCGCTGACCTTTGCTGCCGATACCGCAGCGAAAGCTGCACCGGCGGCGGACAGCAAATCGGCATTTAAAAATGACGATCAAAAATCCGCTTATGCGCTGGGTGCATCCCTCGGCCGTTACATGGAAAACTCCCTGAAAGAACAAGAGAAGCTGGGTATCAAACTGGATAAAGACCAGCTGATCGCCGGTGTGCAGGATGCGTTTGCCGATAAGAGCAAACTGTCCGACAAAGAAATTGAAACCACTCTGCAGTCCTTTGAGACCCGCGTGAAAACCGCCGCTCAGCAGAAGATGGAAAAAGATGCGACCGAGAACGATGCCAAAGGCAAAGCGTTCCGTGACGCCTTCGCTAAAGAGAAGGGCGTGAAAACCTCTAAATCCGGCCTGATGTATAAAGTCGAGAAAGCCGGTACTGGCGATGCGCCGAAAGACAGCGATACCGTCGTGGTGAACTACAAAGGTACGCTGATCGACGGTAAAGAGTTCGATAACTCTTACACCCGCGGCGAGCCGCTCTCTTTCCGTCTTGATGGCGTTATTCCTGGCTGGACCGAAGGCCTGAAAAACATCAAAAAAGGCGGCAAAATCAAGCTGGTTATCCCACCAGATCTGGCCTACGGCAAAACTGGCGTTCCGGGTATCCCGGCTAACTCTACGCTGGTATTCGATGTAGAACTGCTGGACATCAAACCGGCTCCGAAGGCTGATGCTAAGCCAGAAGCCGCTGCCGAAGCTCCGGCTGCAGACGCTAAGAAGTAATCTGCTATAAGCCGCCGCCTTCAGGGGCGGCGGCTTTTTTATTGGCTGCAGATATAATTAAAACTGGAAAATTCCTCAGGCGCTGTATTACTTTAGATAGCTTAATAATGATGATGAGCCTGCCCTGACGATAACGACAGGCTCCTGAAAAGGAGTGCTTTTTTACATGTCCAGGTCGCTTTTAACCAACGAAACCAGCGAGCTTGACCTGCTGGATCAACGTCCTTTCGACCAGACCGACTTCGATATCCTAAAATCCTATGAAGCGGTGGTGGACGGGTTAGCGATGCTCATTGGTTCCCATTGTGAAATCGTGCTGCACTCACTGCAGGATTTAAAATGCTCCGCTATTCGTATCGCTAACGGTGAACACACCGGCCGCCAAATTGGCTCGCCGATTACCGATCTGGCGTTACGTATGCTGCACGATATGACGGGAGCGGATAGCAGCGTATCGAAGTGCTATTTTACCCGCGCGAAAAGCGGTGTGCTGATGAAATCGGTGACTATCGCCATTCGCAACCGGGAACATCGGGTGATTGGTCTGCTTTGTATCAACATGAACCTTGATGTTCCGTTCTCGCAGATTATGAGCACTTTTATTCCGCCGGAAACGCCGGAAGTCAATTCGCAGGTCAACTTCGCCTCGTCGGTGGATGATCTGGTGGCGCAAACGCTGGAGTTCACCATTGAAGAGGTGAATGCCGATCGCAACGTATCGAATAACGCGAAAAACCGCCAAATCGTGCTGAATCTATACGAGAAAGGCATCTTCGATATCAAAGATGCGATTAACCAGGTAGCCGATCGCCTGAATATCTCTAAACACACGGTGTACCTCTACATCCGCCAGTTTAAAAGCGGTGATTTCCAGGGGCTCGATAAGTAATGCGTTTTGCCATCACCGTAACCGGGCCTGCCTACGGTACTCAGCAGGCCAGTAGCGCGTGGCAGTTTGCGCAGGCGGTTATTAACGCAGGACATGAACTGGCCTGCGTATTTTTCTATCGTGAAGGGGTCTACAACGCCAATCAGCTGACGGCCCCCGCCAGCGATGAGATAGACCTGGTGCGTCACTGGCAGCGCCTGCATGATGAACATGCCGTTGCGCTGCACATTTGCGTGGCAGCCGCGCTACGCCGCGGCGTGAGCGATGAACGCGAAGCGCAGCAGCTTGGTTTGCCGGCGCATAATCTGCAGCCGGGATTCACCTTAAGCGGGCTAGGCGCGCTGGCTGAAGCGTCGTTAACCTGCGATAGAATGGTGCAGTTCTGATGAAACGCGTGGCTTTCGTATTTTCTTCCGCGCCGCACGGCAGCGCAGCCGGCAGGGAAGGGCTGGACGCCTTACTGGCGACCTCGGCGCTTACCGACGACCTCGGCGTCTTTTTTGTCGGCGACGGCGTGTTTCAGATTATCCCTGGCCAGCAGCCGGGAAAAATCCTCGCCCGTGATTATATCGCCACCTTCAAGCTGTTATCGCTGTATGACATCGAACAGTGTTGGTTATGCGCGGCGTCTGCCCGCGAGCGCGGCCTGGCCGCCGATACGCCGTGGGTGGTGGATGTCGAAAGCCTCGAGCCAGAAGCGCTGCGCGCCCGGCTTGATGAATTCAACGTGATTTTACGATTCTGAGGCCCAGATGCTCCACACTCTAAGCGTCTCTCCCTGGCATGTCGATATCGACGCGATGCTGCGTCTGGTGAAGCCAGGCGACGATCTGCTCCTGCTCTCCGATGGCGTGGTCGCGGCGATTGACGGCGGCCGTTTCCTTGAAATCCTGCAATCCGCCCCCATAACCCTACATGCTCTGCAAGACGATATCGAAGCCCGCGGGCTGGCTGGTCAAATTGCGGACAGTGTCGTCAGGGTTGACTATACTGATTTCGTCAGTCTTACGGTCAAACATGAAGGTCAGTTGGCCTGGTAATGGCGGGATCGTTGTATATTTCTTGACACCTTTTCGGCACCGCCCTAAAATTCTGCGTCCTCATATTATATGAGGCGATTTATTACGTGTTTACGAAGCAAAAGCTAAAACCAGGAGCTATTTAATGGCAACAGTTAACCAGCTGGTACGCAAACCACGCGCGCGCAAAGTTGCAAAGAGCAACGTGCCGGCGCTGGAAGCCTGCCCGCAGAAACGTGGCGTATGTACTCGCGTATATACCACCACTCCTAAGAAACCGAACTCCGCACTGCGTAAAGTTTGCCGTGTGCGTCTGACTAACGGTTTCGAAGTCACCTCCTACATCGGTGGTGAAGGTCACAACCTGCAGGAGCACTCCGTGATCCTGATCCGTGGCGGTCGTGTTAAAGACCTTCCGGGTGTTCGTTACCACACCGTTCGTGGTGCGCTTGACTGCTCCGGCGTTAAAGACCGTAAGCAGGCTCGCTCCAAGTACGGCGTGAAGCGTCCTAAGGCTTAATGGTTCTCCGTTAAGTAAGGCCAAACGTTTTATATTAATGTCAAACTAAACTCTTTGAGTTTTGGACAATCCTGAATTAACAACGGAGTATTTCCATGCCACGTCGTCGCGTCATTGGTCAGCGTAAAATTCTGCCGGATCCGAAGTTCGGATCAGAACTGCTGGCTAAATTTGTAAATATCCTGATGGTAGATGGTAAAAAATCTACTGCAGAAACTATCGTATACAGCGCGCTGGAGACCCTGGCTCAGCGCTCTGGTAAAACTGAACTGGAAGCCTTCGAAGTTGCGCTCGAAAACGTGCGCCCGACTGTCGAAGTTAAGTCCCGCCGCGTAGGTGGTTCTACTTATCAGGTTCCAGTTGAAGTACGTCCGGTTCGTCGTAATGCCCTGGCAATGCGTTGGATCGTTGAAGCTGCTCGTAAACGCGGTGATAAATCCATGGCTCTGCGCCTGGCGAACGAACTCACTGACGCTGCAGACAACAAAGGTACTGCAGTTAAGAAACGTGAAGACGTTCACCGTATGGCCGAAGCCAACAAGGCGTTCGCACACTACCGTTGGTAATCCCTTCGGAGTCATAGTCACCAGGCGGGCGTTTCAGATGAGTCGCCCGCTCTGGATAACTTAACTGAACGCCTAAAGAAATAAACGAGGAATCAAATGGCTCGTACAACACCCATCGCACGCTACCGTAACATCGGTATCAGTGCGCACATCGACGCCGGTAAAACCACTACTACCGAACGTATTCTGTTCTACACCGGTGTAAACCACAAAATCGGTGAAGTTCATGACGGCGCCGCTACCATGGACTGGATGGAGCAGGAGCAGGAACGTGGTATCACCATCACTTCCGCTGCGACTACTGCATTCTGGTCTGGTATGGCTAAACAGTATGAACCGCACCGTGTAAACATCATCGACACCCCGGGGCACGTTGACTTCACTATCGAAGTAGAACGTTCCATGCGTGTTCTTGATGGTGCGGTAATGGTTTACTGCGCAGTTGGTGGTGTTCAGCCGCAGTCTGAAACCGTATGGCGTCAGGCAAACAAATATAAAGTTCCACGCATTGCGTTCGTTAACAAAATGGACCGCATGGGTGCGAACTTCCTGAAAGTTGTTGGTCAGATCAAAACCCGTCTGGGCGCGAACCCGGTTCCGCTGCAGCTGGCAATTGGTGCTGAAGAAGGTTTCACCGGTGTTGTTGACCTAGTGAAAATGAAAGCCATCAACTGGAACGATGCAGACCAGGGCGTTACCTTCGAATACGAAGATATCCCGGCTGACATGCAGGACCTGGCTGACGAATGGCACCAGAACCTGATCGAGTCCGCTGCGGAAGCTTCCGAAGAGCTGATGGAAAAATACCTGGGCGGTGAAGAACTGACTGAAGAAGAGATCAAAAAAGCTCTGCGTCAGCGCGTTCTGAACAACGAAATCATCCTGGTAACCTGTGGTTCTGCATTCAAGAACAAAGGTGTTCAGGCGATGCTGGATGCGGTAATTGATTACCTGCCATCCCCGGTTGATGTTCCGGCAATCAACGGCATCCTGGACGACGGTAAAGATACCCCGGCTGAGCGTCACGCAAGCGACGACGAGCCGTTCTCTGCACTGGCGTTCAAAATCGCTACCGACCCGTTCGTTGGTAACCTGACCTTCTTCCGTGTGTACTCCGGTGTGGTTAACTCTGGTGATACCGTACTGAACTCCGTGAAAGCTGCACGTGAGCGTTTCGGTCGTATCGTTCAGATGCACGCTAACAAACGTGAAGAGATCAAAGAAGTTCGCGCGGGCGATATCGCTGCCGCTATCGGTCTGAAAGACGTAACCACTGGTGACACCCTGTGTGACCCGGATGCGCCGATCATTCTGGAGCGTATGGAATTCCCTGAGCCGGTAATCTCCATCGCCGTTGAGCCGAAAACCAAAGCTGACCAAGAAAAAATGGGTCTGGCTCTGGGTCGTCTGGCTAAAGAAGACCCGTCATTCCGCGTATGGACTGACGAAGAGTCTAACCAGACCATCATCGCCGGTATGGGTGAACTGCACCTCGACATCATCGTTGACCGTATGAAGCGTGAATTCAACGTTGAAGCGAACGTCGGTAAACCTCAGGTTGCTTACCGCGAAGCGATTCGCCAGAAAGTTACCGATGTTGAAGGTAAACACGCCAAGCAGTCTGGTGGTCGTGGTCAGTACGGTCACGTTGTGATCGACATGTACCCGCTGGAGCCGGGCTCTAACCCGAAAGGTTACGAGTTCATCAACGACATTAAAGGTGGTGTAATCCCTGGCGAATACATCCCGGCCGTTGATAAAGGCATCCAGGAACAGCTGAAAGCTGGTCCGCTGGCTGGCTACCCGGTAGTTGATATGGGTATCCGTCTGCACTTCGGTTCTTACCACGACGTTGACTCCTCTGAGCTGGCGTTTAAACTGGCCGCTTCTATCGCCTTTAAAGAAGGCTTTAAGAAAGCGAAACCAGTTCTGCTTGAGCCGATCATGAAGGTTGAAGTAGAAACTCCGGAAGAGAACACCGGTGACGTAATCGGTGACTTGAGCCGTCGTCGCGGCATGCTGCGCGGTCAAGAATCTGAAGTAACTGGCGTTAAGATCCACGCTGAAGTTCCGCTGTCTGAAATGTTCGGATATGCAACTCAGCTGCGTTCTCTGACCAAAGGTCGTGCATCATACACCATGGAATTCCTGAAGTATGATGATGCGCCGAACAACGTTGCTCAGGCCGTTATTGAAGCCCGTGGTAAATAATCCACAGGATTAAAACCTAAGTCCCGTGCTCTCTCCTGAGGGGAGAGCACTATAGTAAGGAATATAGCCGTGTCTAAAGAAAAATTTGAACGTACAAAACCGCACGTCAACGTTGGTACTATCGGCCACGTTGACCATGGTAAAACTACTCTGACCGCTGCAATCACCACCGTACTGGCTAAAACCTACGGCGGTGCTGCTCGCGCATTCGACCAGATCGATAACGCGCCGGAAGAAAAAGCTCGTGGTATCACCATCAACACTTCCCACGTTGAATATGACACCCCGACTCGCCACTACGCACACGTAGACTGCCCGGGCCACGCCGACTATGTTAAAAACATGATCACCGGTGCTG
>NZ_JBEAII010000033.1:0-65934 GCF_040064515.1 Klebsiella sp. CN_Kp104
TTACCGGGGCTACAGACCCCGTAGCCCGGAAAAGGTGCGCAGCACCGCCTCCGGGAAAACATCCGGCCCGGTCGCCTGGTTCGTTAACATCAGTAATACCTATCACACTAATAGCTCTCAGTATAATTGTCCTTATTAATTATATGGATTATCTTTCCTGCGTGATGACATCAACGCATCACTTCTCCTGAGGGAGAAAAATAGAAAGCAAATCGCTTATTTCTCATCCTGTTAACTGGTTATAAATTCAATGAAAAAACCGCTAATTGGGATTCTGACATTAGCTTATGGATTGAGCTTGCCTGCATTCGCTGCTGATACCGCTACATTAACGATCTCCGGGCGTGTGGCTACACCTACCTGCAGCACCAATATCATTAACGAAAAAGCTCAACAGCGTTGTGGGCAAAATACTTACCTCATTAACACGCAAAATATGGCAGTCCCATCTCATGGGGTGATTACCCAAACGGTGAATTTACCGAATGATGCAAACAGGAAAATAATTATCAGCAGCTACGATTAATCACCCACTTATTTTTCCGCGCCATTATATTGCCCAGCGGCGAAATAATGGCGCGCTGCTATCAGCCATAAAAATCAGCCAGTTGTGGGCTTGAAAATTTATTCCCGTCGCTTAATACTCTCCTCCCGCTTATTTCCACCAACGACAGGGTTATCCACTCTTTTTGGTGTTGATGTTATACATCATTAACACTTTGTTAACTTGATCTGGTTTAAGTGACGGTAAATTTGATATACAAATAGGGTAGATTGCCTGTATGGATGATGCCCGGAATGCCTTGCGATGAATGTTGCAGGTCATCGGCTGGCAATATGAGAATATAAATGAAAATCCTGCTTAACTGGCCGCCGCTGCGCCAGATCGTTACTTACATTCAGGAGCGCTTTACCTTTCTGGTTCTGCTCTGCTGGCCGGCGATTATCTGGCTGTTTTGCCGGGTTGGCGTGTGGCTTACCGATAGCGCCTATCAACTGCTGGGAAAATCGCCTGCCCATTCTTTCACCGTTTATCTTCAGCCGTTTATGACGCCCGGCACGTTGCTACGCATTTCTATCAGCTGGATTGTGCTGTTATTCATCCTTTTCAGCATGGCAATGGCCTTCACCTGGGGTCTGCGCCGCTTTATGAATCGTCAAAAATAAGCAATCGGCGCAGCGCCTGCTCCAGGTTTTATGCCATCTCACCAATTGTCTTGCGAAAACGCAGCAGCGCAATGGTAAAGAAAGCGCCGCCGATAGCGAACAAAATTAAAAACTGCGGCCAGACGATGGTAAAGCTGGCGCCGCGGTAAAGTATCGCCTGCGCGAGGCTGACGAAATGGGTGGTCGGCATGGTCAACATAATGTCCTGAACCAGCTGCGGCATACTCTCCCGTGGCGTGGATCCGCCGGAGAGCATCTGCAGCGGCAGCAGCACCAGGATCATCAGTAGCCCCAGTTGCGGCATAGAACGGGCGAGCGTGCCCATAAAAATGCCAATGGAGGTGGTGGCGAACAGGCTGAGCGCAACCCCCAGCATAAACAGCGGAATCGACCCCTCAATCGGTACCTGCAAAACTCCCTGCACCATCAGCAGTAGCGACAGCCCGGAGACAACCAGTACCACCAGACCCATCGACCAGATCTTGGCCATCATTATCTCAAACGGCGTTACCGGCATCACAAGCAGGTGCTCAATGGTGCCGTGCTCTCGCTCGCGGATAAGCGCTGAGCCGGTGAGGACAATTGCCAGCATGGTGATGTTGTTAATAATCGCCATCACCGCGCCGAAGCGCTCTTGTTCAAGGTTAGGGTTAAAGCGCATCCTCACCGCCAGCTCTACCGGAAGCGCACTGTTGTCGCGATAACGGGCGACAAAGCTGTTCACTTCACCGCTGATAATATTCTGGATATAGCCGTTGCCGGTAAAGGCCTGGCTCATTCGCGTGGCGTCGACGTTGACCTGCACCTCCGGCTGACGGCCGGCCAGCACATCGCGCTGGAAGTTTGGCGGAATATTGATGGCGAATGTGTATCGTCCCGCATCCAGCCCGGCATCCATTTCATCGGCGCTGATCAACTCCGGCGTTAAAAACCACGGCCGATAAAAGCCGTTAATGATCCGCGATGAGAGCTGTGATTTATCCATATCGGCAATGGCGATAGGCGCCAGGTGCAGAGAGCCGGGCATTACCGTGGCCGAGGAGTAAACCGACACGGTAAAAGCAAACACAATCAGCGCCAGCATCGCTTTATCGCCGAGCAGGCTGCGCAGCTCTTTGACGCCGAGGTTATAAATATTGCGTAATCCGCGCATCACCCCTCCTGTTTTTTCAGCAGCAACACGCTCAGCCCGAGCACCAGCGGCACTGCAATCAATAGTGGAATGAACGAAACCCACAAATCGCTAATATTCAGCGCCTTGGAGAAGGTGCCGCGGGCGATGGTCAGGAAATGACTGGTCGGGTAGATTTGTCCGATCCAGCGACCTGGCCCCTCCAGAGATGCCACCGGGTCGATCATCCCGGAGAACTGGGTGGCCGGAATAAGCGTAATAATCGCGGTACCGAAAATAGCGGCGATTTGGCTCTTCATAAATGTCGAGATCAGCAATCCCAGTCCGGTAGCGATGGTGACATACAGCAGCGCCGCCAGGGTGAGGGTCAGGAAACTGCCCTTATGCGCGACGCCAAATACGAAGACCGATAAAGCGCATAGTAGAAAGAAGTTAAACATCCCCAACACGATGTAAGGCAGCTGTTTGCCGAGCAGGAACTCGCTGCGGGTGGTCGGCGTCACGTACAGGTTGATGATCGAACCGAGCTCTTTTTCACGCACTACGCTCAGCGCGCTGAGCATCGCCGGAATCATCATCAGCAGCAGCGGGATCACCGCCGGGACGATGGCCGGCAGGCTCTTTACGTCCGGGTTATAGCGATAGCGGGTCTCGATGGAAATAAGCGAGGTCTCACGATTCGGGCTACTTTGCTGCCCGGCCATCTCCTGCAGCCAGGCCAGATGCATCGCCTGTACGTATCCGCGCACCGTTTCCGCGCGATTTGGCATTGCGCCGTCCACCCACACGCCAATCTGCACCGGCGTACCGCGAGCGATATCGCGGCCAAAGTTCGGCGGGATTTCTATCGCTACCGCCAGCTCGCCGTTACGCATTCGACGATCCAATTCGTCATAACTCTGCAGTGGCGCCTGCTCGATAAAGTAGCGTGAGCCCGCGATATTCTGCGACCAGTTCTGGCTGCTGATCGTTTGATCGCGGTCGAGGACGGCAAAGCGCAGATCCTCGACGTCCATGCTGATCCCATACCCCATGATAAACATCAGGATCACCGTCCCCAGCAGCGCCAGCGTCGATCGTACCGGATCGCGGCGTAGTTCCAGCGCTTCGCGGCGGCTATAACTAAACAGGCGGCGCAGGCTGAATGACTGGCGTGGGGACGCGTTCTGCTGGTGTGATACGACAGCTGGCAGTGCGGGCGTGGTAGAGACAGAAACGGTCGGTTGCGCGGCATCCGCCGCTTCCTGCAGCCAGGCGATAAACGCCTCTTCGAGGCTGGCGGAGCCACGTTGCTCAACCAGCGCCTGCGGCGTATCGCTGGCCAGCACCTTGCCGGCGTGCATCAGCGAGATGCGATCGCAGCGTTCGGCCTCATTCATAAAGTGGGTAGAGATGAAGATGGTGACGCGATCCTGCCGCGCCAGGTCGACCATCAGCTGCCAGAACATATCGCGCGCCACCGGGTCAACGCCGGAGGTGGGTTCATCAAGGATCAGCATCTCCGGGCGATGGATTACCGCGACCGCTAATGACAGGCGCTGGCGGATCCCCAGCGGCAAATCAGCGGGAAGCGCGTCTTCAACCTCGGTCAGCATAAAGCGTTTGCTCATTTCTGCGACCCGGCCAGCTATTTCATGGTCCGGAATGTGAAACAAGCGGGCGTGCAGCTCCAGGTTTTGCCGTACGCTCAGTTCGCTATAGAGCGAGAAAGCCTGCGACATATAACCCACTCGTTGGCGGGTGGCGATATCTTTCGGGTCGACCGGCTGGCCGAACAGCCAGGCCTCGCCTTCGCTGGCGGGCAACAGGCCGGTGAGCATCTTCATGGTGGTGGATTTGCCGCAGCCGTTAGAGCCGAGGAAGCCAAAAATTTCGCCACGGGCGATACGAAAGTTAACGTGGTCGACGGCGACAAAGTTGCCGAAGCGCATGGTCAGGCCGCGCGCTTCAATAGCGATCTCTTCCTCACTGCTGTCGCGCGGCGGGATGACCACGTCTTTATGCGCCAGGCGCTGCGCTTCCGGCAGCAGGGCGATAAATGCCTGTTCCAGTGTCTGGCTGGCGGTCTGTTTTTTGAGCGCCGCCGCGCTACCGGTCGCCAGAATCTCACCGGCGTTCATCGCCACCAGCCAGTCGAAGCGCTCGGCCTCTTCCATGTAGGCGGTGGCGACCAGCACGCTCATTTCCGGCTGACGCTGGCGAATGCTGTCTATCAGATCCCAGAACTGTGCGCGGGAGAGCGGGTCGACGCCGGTAGTCGGTTCATCAAGGATGAGTAGCTGCGGGTCGTGGATCAGCGCACAGCACAGCCCAAGCTTTTGTTTCATTCCACCGGAGAGTTTACCGGCGGGGCGATCGCGAAACGGCGCCAGCCCGGTGCTCTGCAGCAGTTCGTTGATACGAAGTTCACGCTCGGCTTTATCGTGACCAAACAGGCGAGCGAAGAAGTCGACGTTTTCATAGACCGATAGCGTATGGTAGAGGTTTTTCCCCAGGCCCTGTGGCATCCAGGCGATTTTCGGACATACCTGCTGGCGGTGACGAACGTCGCGCATATCGCCGCCGAGCACCATCACGTTACCCTGCTCGATGGCCCGCGCCCCGGCGATAAGCGAGAGCAGGCTTGATTTGCCGACCCCATCCGGGCCAATCAGGCCAACCATACGCCGCGCCGGGATCGCCAGGTTGATATCGCGCAACGCGATGGTGGCGCCAAACTGCTGGCCAACGTTTTCCAGCAGAGCGACGGGAGGCGAAGTATCCTGCGGCGTCAGTTTCATTGCGGCAACCTCACCGTCAGCGCTTCAGGCCAGCTTTTCTGCTTATCCAGTCGTACCCAGGCCATCCCAGGCAGGCCGGTTTTGACATATTCCAGATGCTGCTCCAGTAGCTCTGGCGGAATGCGCGCCTTGACGCGGAACATCAGCTTGAGCCGCTCGTCGCTGGTTTCTACCGTTTTTGGCGTGAATTGCGCGACGCTGGCGACAAAGCTGATATTTGCCGGGATCACCAGCTCTGGCGCGGCATCCAGGATCAAGCGCGCTTCACTGCCGAGCGCCAGGAGACCCGCCTGTTCCGTTGGCAGGAAGAAGGTCATATAGACGTCAGCCAGGTCGACCATGTTTAATACCCGCCCTCCGGCGGCCAGCACTTCGCCTGGCTCAGCAACGCGATACTGGATGCGGCCGTCGCGCGGCGCTTTTAGTTGGCTATCGTCAATATCGGCGAGGATCCGCCGATGGGTCGCTTCGGCGGCTTCAACGCGGGTTTTAGCCTGTATAATGCTGGTACGAGCGGCTTCAATGGCGGCGAGGGCGGCAGAGACCTGCGCTTTCGCCGATTCCAGCGCCGCGCGGGC
The DNA here is from genome assembly GCF_040064515.1 of Klebsiella sp. CN_Kp104. NCBI lineage: Bacteria > Pseudomonadati > Pseudomonadota > Gammaproteobacteria > Enterobacterales > Enterobacteriaceae > Klebsiella > Klebsiella sp. CN_Kp104. The sequence goes on from NZ_JBEAII010000033.1 coordinate 5,658, forward strand.
GCTTTCAGCGGCCGCGCGATCGTCATCCAGCTGCTGAGCGGAGACGGCGCCTCGTTGCGAAAGGGTACTGGAACGGACGTGGCGTTTAGCGGTGGAATCGAGCTCCGCCTGGCGCTGCTTCACCACCGCTTCGGTGGCCCGCATTTCGCTCTGCCGCTGGTCGAGTAACGCATTGGCGGCGGCAACCGCGCTTTGCGCTTCTTTGATTTGCGCGGCGGCTTCGAGGCGCTGCTCATTGAGTACCCGCGTATCCATCCGCGCCAGCACATCGCCTTTATGGACGAACTGCCCCTCTTTGACCAGAATCGTCTCGATACGCCCGGCAATTTTGGTGGCGATATCGACTTCCGTCGCCTCGATGCGGCCATTACTGGCGGCGAAGCCCGGCGGGAGCCCGGCCGGGCGCAACATCCACCATGCTGCGGCGATAACCACCGCTGCAACTACGATATACCCGGTCCAACGTCGTTTGTTCTTATCCATACGCGACTCGCTCTGTTCCATATTGCTGAGTGGTGCGCGTTTCGCTATTTCGCCCGGCGGGACGATAAAAAAGGGGAGATAAGGCCGTCCGGCGCAAAATCCTGTTACGTTGCCAACCGGTGGGGAAGATGTGCTTTTAGAGTGGTCATCATCAGCAATCCTGGCCTTAAATGAAACACGCATATTTATAATCTGGATACTAACATCGGTAGCGGCAAAGTCCATATATAAACTATGGAATTGCGAACCCCTCATTGTAATGGCTGAGAACTACGCTATCCCTATGATTTTCTTCGTCTGGTTGACCTGCGGCAACTCATGTATGATCGGCAACCCCGAAATAGACTAACGCCCGGCGAGCGCTTTATTCATGAACGATGAAAGCAAAAAATATATCTCTGTTATTTTTAAGGAGTGGCTACCGCTGTATGACAGCCTGACGCCAGCCGTTAAGGAGGTACTTAAAAATATCGCAGAGGAACAATCGGAAGCGTTAGCGGCCCGGTTTTATGATTTTATTTTTCAGGATCCGGATATTGCCCGCCACCTGACTTATGATTTAGTTCAGGAGCGTCTGAGCCGCTCGCTGGCGCTATGGGTGAAGGAGATCCTGACCAGCGACAAAGCGCAGTTGCCGGCGCTGGCGGAACGCCAATATCAGATTGGCAGCATCCACGCGCGGATCGGTATCCCGGCGGAGGCGGTGCTGCGCGGCGCCCGGCAGATTAAGGCCGGGCTTATCGAGTATATCCGCAGCCACGTAAACGACCGCCGGATTGCCGTCGATGCCATTTATTACGCTATTATGGCGATTAATATGGCCGTTGAGATGATGTGCCATGCCTATACCTTATCGCACTATCGGGCGACCAAAAACGAAGAGGCGTATCGCCTGTATAGTTTGATGGACAATGTTCCGATGGAATATGGCAAACAGCAGGCGGCGCTTTCCGGTTGGGAAAATACGGCGATTTTTAATATTGTTAGCGAAAATAAAGCAAATACTAACGCTACGTTATTATCTGAATCGGAATTTGGTCTATGGTTCCGCCATAAATGCGTACGCTATTTTAACAAAAATAGCCAGATGGACGAAATCGCCGCATTAATTTCGCAGGTCGACGACTTATTAATAGGTTGGCGAGCATCCGCCTCTGTCATGGATTATAAAAATACACAAAACCTGGTTCAGGGGATCCATATTCATTGCCAGCAAATAGGCAGCCAACTGGGGGTGATTTTTAGCAGCTTGTCGCAGATGCAAAATGGCAAAGATGCGTTAACCAGCCTACTTAACCGCCGCTATTTGCCGGTAGTGCTGAAGCATGAAGTGACGCTGGCAATGGAGCATGAGCTGCCAATGACGGTAGCGATCGTAGATATCGATCATTTCAAAGGCATTAACGATAACTGGGGCCATATGGTCGGCGACCGGGCGATTAAACATGTCGCGGAACTGCTCAGCGATAATATCCGTTCCAGCGACTATATCTTCCGCTACGGCGGGGAAGAGTTTCTGCTGGTGCTGGTGGAGACCGGCGTGTCAGAAGCGTTTACCATCCTCGACCGCCTGCGCAAGAAAATTAGCCAACTGGCGTTTAACGTTGGCGGCGACACGCAGATCCCGATCACCGCCAGCATTGGCTATGCCGTGCACTCCGGCCATCCCGATTACAACCTGCTGTTGCGCGATGCCGATAATGCGCTGTACGCCGCCAAACGCGAGGGGCGCAACTGCGTGAAAATGCACAAAGGCAGGGTATAAAACCGAGCCCCGGTAAACGTAGCGCGGTCGGGGCAGGGCTCTGAAGCTCAGAACAGTACCGGCAGCCCCAGCCCGCGCTTCACTTCATGCAGCGTCTGCTGCGTGAGCTGGTGGGCGCGTTCGCTACCCTGGCGCAACAATTCCAGCAGCATTCCTTTATCCTGACTGTAGGTAGCCCGGCGTTCGCGGATCGGCGCCAGTAGCTCCTGCAAGCAGGTTTCCAGTTCATTCTTACACTGGCGATCGCCCAGCCCGCCGCGCTGATAGTGGGCTTTCATCTCGGCAACCAGCGCCTTATTGCTATGGAAAGCGTCGAGATAGGTGAACACCACGTTGCCGTCGACATGCCCCGGATCGCTGACTCTCAGGTGTGTCGGGTCGGTATACATCGCGCTGACCGCGCGGTGAATCTCCTCTTCACTGGCCGATAACGTCAGCGTATTGCCCAGCGATTTCGACATTTTGGCATTACCGTCGACGCCCGGCAGGCGGCTCACTTCGCTGAGTAGCGCTTTGCAGTGGCGCAGTACCGGTTCGCCGGTGAGGCTATTCATTTTGTGGACGATTTCATTGGTCTGCTCAATCATCGGTAGCTGATCGTCGCCCACCGGCACCAGCTCGGCTTTGAAGGCGGTGATATCGGCGGCCTGGCTAATCGGATAGGCGAGAAAGCCAACCGGCAGCGAGCGGGCAAATCCCTTCTGGGCAATCTCATTTTTTACCGTCGGATTACGTTCCACGCGAGCGACGGTGACGATATTCATATACAGCGCGCTGAGCTCAGCCAGCGCCGGCAGAGCGGACTGCAGGCAAATAGTGGTGAGTCTGGGGTCGATGCCGACGGCCAGATAATCGGCCATGACTTCGAGGATATGGTGGCTGATTTTTTGCGGGTTGCTGCCGTTATCGGTGAGCCCTTGCAGGTCGGCGATCAGGATAAACTGCTGGTGGTCGTGCTGCAGCGCGACGCGCTGGCGCAGCGAACCGACGTAGTGGCCAAGATGTAGTTGGCCGGTCGGGCGGTCGCCGGTGAGGATGGTTTGTGGATGGTTCATCAGGGACTCCTTATCAGACTGTTCAGCCGAAAGACGTCCTGAAAATAACAAAGCCGCCTTCCGGCGGCTTTGAAAATGGAAACGTGTATCATGCCGCCTGTTATGCAGGCAGCCACCAACGACGGGGGTAGGTAACGATAACGTTTCTGTTCATCTTTTTATCCTGCCACGAAATCACGGCGGGGTAAACCTGCTTCGATTACATGGTCGAGAAGACGTTCATGATCACGCCGCCGGAGATAATCAGCGCCATGGCGATAATGGCCGCCAGGTCCGGCTTCTGCTTATAGAGGATCATGGAGCAGATCGTCACGCCGACGATACCGAAGCCGCACCACAGCGAGTAGGCTACGCCCACCGGAATGGTGCTCATCGCGCGGGTGAGGGCGAAGTAGCACAGGCCATAGGCGCAGACCACCAGCACCGAAGGCGCCAGCTTGCTGAAGCCGTTGGTTTTTTTGATCATCGAGGTGCCGGTGATTTCGGAGCCGATAGACAGCGCCAGCCATAAAAATCCGAGATTAAACATAGGGTGTTCCTTTCCTGTTAGTTGGCGATTTTCTTATCCATGGAGGCGACTGGCGCGGCGGGCGCGGGCTCTTCGCTCTCTTCGGAACCCATCTTCGAGAACAGGTTCATGATAACGATGCCGCTGGCGATCACCGCCATACCGATGATGGCGGCGGTATCCGGGTGCTGGCCGTAGAAGGCCATTCCCAGCGTCGAGACCACCAGGATGCCGGTGCCGGACCAGGTGGCGTACGCCAGGCCGACCGGGATATCTTTCACCGCCCTTGAGAGCGAGTAATAGCAGGTGCAGTAGAGCGCAATCAGCAGGCCGAGCAGCAGCATTTTTGTGCTGCCTTCGCTGTTACCGAACATTTTTAACGTCGAGGTTGCCGAGGTTTCGGAGAGGATAACCAACAGCATCCATAACCAGCATTTTGTTTTCGAAGACATCGTTAAGCTCCAGGTTCATAGTTGGGTAAGGTCATATCTTTCTGTTTTTTAAATAATCAATGGCCGCATCGGTCAGCTGCGCGTGCGGAGCCGCCGCCAGCGCCGGATTATTCACCACGTCTGTGACGGTGAGATAACGGCGCGGTTCGCTGCTGGCGGCGGCTGGCGCGGTGGGCGCGTCCAGCGTCGCCAGCAACTCATTCATGGTGCCGAGGAAGACGCCGCAGGCTTCCAGACGAGCCAGCGTGGCCTGCAGATGCCCGGTATAGGCGCTGTCGGCCTGCGCGCCGCGCAGTTGGTTGAGTTCGCTGAGCGGATCGCAGTGGTAGCGCAGCGCCAGCACTGGAATACCCGCCAGCAGCGCCTCGTGCGCGCAGCGGGCGAGCGGGCTGCTGAGCGTGCCGTTCAGCAGGTCTGAAGCCAGCGGATAATCGAGAAACGGCAGCAGTACCGCCCGCCACGGCGCCGACGGCAGGGCATCCTGCCAGCCCGAAGAGGGAATTATCTCGCCGACCTCCCGCCACGCGGCGGCGTCAGCGAGGCCATCCTCCAGCGCGAGGCGTAGCGGATAGCCGCTTCCCGCCAGGCGTTGGCGGATAGCCGCGCGATAGCCATCAGCGGCGGTCACCATCACCAGTACCGGCGGGCGCAGGCGCTGCAAAACACGCGCAACTAAACCTTCAATCTGTTCGTCGGTCATGGCGAGCCTCCGTTAGCCGATGAGCGTCACCTGCGCGCCGTTTTTCAACCCGGCGGCATTGGCTTCTTCGGTGTCAATGTGAAACTCCAGCGCGAAGTCATCGCGCACCCGCACCACCACTTCATCGAAAGTCAGCTGACGCTCGCCGTTGCTGCGCACGCTGACCTTCTGGCCATTGCTAACGTTGAGTCGGCGTGCGTCCTGAGGCGACATATGAATATGCCGCCAGGCGCAGATCACCTGCGAATGGAGTTCAACGTGGCCAGCGGGCCCAATCAGCAGCGCGCTACCGGCATTCTCCAGCTGGCCGGACTCACGAACTGGCGCCTTAATCCCGAGCGTGAAACAGTCGGCGCGCGACACTTCCAGTTGCGAAACCGGGCGGGTCGGCCCGAGGACACGGACGTTGGTCAGCGAGCCCTTCGGCCCGACAACGGTCACGCACTCCTGGGCGGCAAACTGCCCCGGCTGGCGCAGCGGTTTAAACGGCGTCAGGCTGTAGCCTTTGCCGAACAACGCCTCGACGTCCTGTTGCGCGAGATGGACGTGGCGGTTGGAGATCCCCACCGGGATCGCCGGCGCCGTTGCGCTCAGGCGGGCGGCGATTTTTTCGCGAACCAGGGTGTCGATCATGACTTCTTCCCTTTCTTCAGCGCCGGATGTTTATCTTCCGTTTCGTTCGGGGCGGCAGGGGGGACGATGGGTTCCGGGGCGGCGATAACCACCGGTTCGGCCGTTTTTTGCTCGCGCGGCGGGTTGCCTTTGAGGTTGCTTAACGCTTCAACCACGCAGCGCTCCGGGCGGGCAATCACCAGCGACTTCACGGTGTGCTCGGCGCCAGCCACCGCCACGCCGCGTTCAATGGCGGTGTGGATGGCGCTGATCTCCCCTTCAAAGCAGACGCTCACCAGCCCAGAGCCTGGTTTGCGATAGCCAATGCAGGTCACTCCCGCAGCTTTACAGGCGGCGTCGACGGCCTGAATGGCGGCGACCCATCCTCGCGTTTCAATTACGCCTAAACTTTTCATGGTCGGCTCCTGTTAATGGCGGACTAAGCGAATATCAAAATCAAATTGCTGGAAGAAGGTTTCCAGCCGGTCCAGTTCGTCCGGTGAATAAGACGGGTCCTGGGTAATCGGGTAGGGCATATCCAGGCGTTCGTACTTTTTGCGCCCCAACTGGTGGTACGGCAGCATGTCGATGCGGCGGATATTTCCACGCTTCGCCAGCTTCTGTACGTAATCAATGGCGCCGGTAATGGCGTCGAATGAGTCGTTGTAGCCGCGAATGAGCGGCATACGCACAATGACGTTGGCGCCGGAATCCACCAGCCATTCGAGATTGCGGCGGATCCCTTCGTTGCCGATACCGAGCATCGCTTTGTGGTGTTCGCTGTTAATCTGCTTTATGTCGAACAAGAAGGTGTCGGTGACCGGCGCCAGCTTCTGGTAGTTGGCAAGCGGGGTGGTGCCCTGGGTTTCGACGGCGGTGTTAATCATCATCTTTTTGCATTCGCTGAATAAGGCGACGGCAAAATCGGTCTGCAGGCTCATCTCGCCGCCGCCGATGGTGACGCCGCCGCCGGAGGAGATATAGAAGTCGTAGTCCTGCATGATGATTTCCATCAGCTCGCTGACGGTGACGTCCTTACCCATAATGTCCAGCGCGTTCTGGGTGCAAATCTCTTCGCATTTGCGGCAGCCGATGCAGTCTTTATTGCGGTCGACGAAGTGCTTCATTTCGCCGTTCTCTTCCGCCCGATAATGAATACCCGCCGGACAGACGCTGACGCAGTCGCCGCAGTTAATGCATTTGTCGTGCGAGAACATCACCTGGAACTGGCTGTTCAGCCCTTCCGGGTTGGCGCACCACGGGCAGCGAATGTTGCAGCCCTTAAAAAACACCAGCGTGCGAATGCCATCGCCGTCATAGATCGAATATTTCTGGATATTGAAAATTCGGCCCGTTAATTCTTGTTTTGCGATCACGCTTGCCTCCCGCTCCGTCCCGTTACGGGACGGAGAACTTCCGGTTATTTCTCAAATACAGCTCATTTAATTCTCTTTAAGAGAACTAGAACTTCTCAATCACCGTACGGCTGATGATCTCGTCCTGGACCTCTTTGCACAGCTCAACGAAGTAGGCGCTGTAGCCAGCGACGCGAACGATCAGGTCGCGGTATTTCTCCGGCTCCTGCTGCGCCTTCTTCAGCACTTCGTTATCGACGTAGCTGAACTGCATCTGGCCGTTGCCGAGAATCGAGGCGGTACGCAGCAGGGTAATCAAGCCGTGGCGACCTTCCGGGGTATCCAGCAGCCCTTTGAGGAACTTGAAGTTGTGCACCATACCGATGTTCATGGTTTCCACGTTCATCTTGCTGACCGACTTGATAATCGCCGTCGGGCCTTGTTTATCCGCGCCCTGGGTTGGGCTGATGCCGTCGGAGAGCGGCATCCACGCCAGGCGGCCGTTCGGCGTGGCGTTGGTCAGCTCGCCGATTGGCGTGTTGTTGGAGATAGATAGGGTGCCGTGGCTGAGGGTCGAGTAGAGCATCTTGTACTTACGGCACTCTTTCTCGGTCCATTCGGTAATATCCAGCGCGTACTGGTCGACGTAGTTATCGTCGTTACCGTATTTCGGCGCGTTCAGGCAGTCGCGGCGCAGCGCTTCGTAACCTTCAAAGTTGGCCAGTAGCGCATCGCGGATCTGCTCAAGGGTGTATTTCTTCTCTTCGAACACCAGCTTGCGGATCGCCGCCATCGAATCGACGTAGGTCGCCAGACCGGAGAAAATCAGCCCCGGGCCGTGGTTGACCATCGCGCCGCCGGCGGCGACATCTTTGCCGCTCTCCATGCAGCCCTCGACCAGCAGCGACATCAGCGGCTTCGGCGCCACATCGCGGTGGACGCGCTGGCTGATGACGGTGCCGATGGCCGACAGGCGCACGATATGGGCGATCTGCTGTTTCACCGCCGCATCGAATTCGTCGAAGGTGCGCAGGTCGCGCAGGTCGCCGGTGTCCAGCCCCTGATAGCTATCGAACAGCACCATCCGCCCGCGGTTGAGCACGAACTCGATAGCGATAGGCCACTGGGTGTAGCCGGTGGAGGTCCACTGGTAGATGCGCCCGGATTTCTGCGGCTCAACGCAACCCATCAGGCAGTAATCGCGGGCGTCTTCAAAATCGAAGCCTTTGCGCAGCATCATCTTGATGTGGGAGTCATCGAAGTGGCAGGCCGGGAAGCCCATTCCCGCTTTCACCACGTCGACGATTTTTTCCATGTATTTCTGCGGCGACTGGTTGTGAATACGGCAGGCCAGCGACGGCTGGTAAACCTTCACGAAGCGCACGGCGTCCATAATCAGATAAGTCAGATCGTTACAGGCATCGCCGCCGCTACGTTTCTGGCCGCCAACGGTGAGGTTGATAAACGGCTGATAACCCGCGAAATATTTCGCTCCCAACTCGCTCGACATCCACATCAGTTCGGCGCATTTGATGATGAATGCCTGCAGCAGCTCCAGCGCGGTGTCGTGGGTCAGGCGGCCTTCGCGGATATCGGCTTCGAACATCGGGTAGCAGTACTGGTCGACGCGCCCCAGTGACAGCCCGGTCTGGTTCTCTTCGATTTCAAACAGTGATTCGACGGTCCAGATACTCTGCAGCGCTTCCTGCAAGGTCTTCGGCGGATTGGCCGGCACGTTTTCGTTGACGTCGGCGATGGTCAGCAACTCGGCGCGGCGCTGGGCGTTTTGCTCTTTAGCCGCCAGTTCGCGGGCGTGGGCGGCGATGCGGCGGGCGTAGTTGACCACCCCTTCACAGGTTTCAATCGCCGCTTTGTAGTAGTAGATACGGTCGATATCTTCCGGGTTTTCCATGCTCAGGCTGGCCAGATGCGCTTCGGCATCGGCTTTAATGCCATTCATCCCTTTGGTGAATAGCAGCACGTCGTAGCCCGGACAGGTATCGCCGCCGCCGTTAATCTGGTGATAGGAGAGATCGCTGACGAAGGTCTCGCCGCTGAAGGCCCAGACGCCGGCCTCACGGTATTGCGCTTCGCAAATCTCATCCAGCGAACGCCCTTCCCAGAACGGGACGATCTCTTCGCGAATGGTTTTTTTATCCGCTTCGCTGATTTCAAACGGATCCTGCGGGCGGGTGCTCATGGTGTCGAGCTCGTCGCGCACCCAGCGCCAGGCGATATCCGGCGAGAAGGCGCCCGCGCGCGGCTTGCCGCACGGATGGCCGACGATCAGCTCATCGTCCTGAATCAGAATCGGCGCGGTTTCGCAGGCGTGGCGGAAGGCTTTCGCCCGTAGCAGAATGGTCGGCATGCCAGGGTTGGCTCTGACCACTTCGGTAAAGGCCAGCGCGCGATAAATAGAGACGCTCGGGCGCACCGTCAGGTAGTGGTTACGCAGGCGCTGCATACGCGGGGTTAAGCCTTCCATCGCCGGCGTGTCGGCGCAGGCGGCGAACGGCGCGTGGTTGACCTGCTGTACGCCGCTAAACAGACGTACCGGCAGATTCAGCGCGCTGAGGTTGCGCTGGGCGCTGATAAACATCGCCGAGAGTTCGTTCACTTCGGCGTTGTCAAAAGCGGCGCCGCGCAGCATGGCGTCGAGCATCGGATAGCCGTCAATGGCGCAGGCGGCGCGGACTTCGCTCAGTTCCGCCAGCTTGAACCACAGGCACTCCACGATTTCATAGGCCTGCTGGGTATTCAGCGCGCCGCTGTTGATATCGCGTTGGAAGTAAGGCAGTAGCGTGATATCCGCCCCTTGCGGGTTAACCGCATAGCTACCGTTATCCAGCTGTAGCGCCAGCTGGAACAGATAGAACGCCTGGCAGGCTTCTTTGAAATTACGCGCCGGATGGGCCGGAACGTGGTGCAGAATAGCCGCGCTATCGAGCAGCTCGGCTTTGCGATAAGCATTGGTTTCCGCGGCCGCCAGCTGTTCGGCGCTAGTGGCCAGATTTTGCGCCAACGCTAACAGGGCGTCACAGGCGTAGATGGCGGCGCGGCAGCCGTTGACTTCATCCATCCCGCTGCGGCTGACCGCGCTACCGAGGGCGCGGGTTTTCTCTTCCAACTGGTGCTTAATCGCCAGCACGCCTTTTTCGACGACCAGGTTGTAGTCCGGTGAATCGAGATCGCTGCTGAGGTTGAGGAACTGGAATACGGATGGGCGATGCGCGGCGCTTTCATCATGGAAAATCGCCCCGTGCGGTTTACGGGTCTGGTTACCGACGATCAGTTCGTCGGCGCTGATGGTCAGCGGCAGCTGGCGCATCAGTTCATAGAAACGGCGAGCCGGTTTGACGGCGGCGGGAATGCCCGCGATATCGCTATCCAGCGCGCTGAGGATCGCGGCGTGCTCGGTGCACAGGGTGCTAGCCTGGGAGCGTAAACGGTCTGCCAGCACTTTGACGCGCGGCGTTAAGCTGTAGTGTGCCATGGGTAAGGTTCTCCAAATCTTGTTATCAGTGGCCCTGTACGGGATGACCGGACCAGGCCCGGCGATAAAGCTCGGTTAACGTGTTAGCGTCCGGCGCGCGTGGGTTGGTAGGGGTACAGCTGTCGCGCAGCGCCTGGCCGACCATCTCCGGCAAACGGCGTTCGAATTCAGCCGCCTCAATGCCGGTGTCGCTAATGCCGGAGGGCATGCTCATCTCTTCTTTTAAAGCCTGAATGGCGACCAGCAGGCTGGCGACGCCCTGGCGCGGCGAGGCGGCTGGCAGATCCAGCAGATGCGCCAGACGGGCATATTTCGTTGCCGCAAGGGTGTCGCACTGACCGTCGAAATCGGCGTTCCAGGCGACGACTTGCGCCATCAACAGGGCGTTGGCGCGGCCATGTGGCACTCGGAAGACGCCGCCGAGGGCGTGGGCCAGGCTGTGGGTTATCCCAAGCGACGCGTTGGTGAAGGCCATCCCCGCCATGCAGGAGGCGTTATGCATCTTTTCGCGCGCCTGCAGGTTGTCGCCGCTGCGCCAGCAGGTCGGCAGATAGCGAAATACCTGCTGCACCACTTTCTCCGCCAGCGCGTCGGAAAAGTCGCTGGCGGCGCGGGAGACGTAGGCCTCAAGGGCGTGACACAGCACGTCCATGCCGGTGTCGGCGGTAATCGCCGGCGGCACCGAAGCCACCAGCGACGGGTCAAGAATGGCGATATCCGGCAGCAGCGACGCATCCACCAGTACCAGCTTTTCCGCGTTGGCTTTCACCACCGAAAAGGCGGTGACTTCCGAGCCGGTACCGCTGGTGGTTGGGATAGCGACAAAGCATGGACGCGGGCGGTCAGTCTGCGGACGGGTTTGCGCCAGGGAGAAAATAACCGCTTTGGCGGCATCGATTACCGAACCGCCGCCGAGCGCGATAACCAGATCCGGGTAGTGGTTATCCATTAACTTCATGCCGCGCACTACGGTGGCGATATCCGGATCCGCCACCACGTCGTCCCACATCTGCCAGGCGATCCCGCGCTGGCGCAACAGGGCGGTGACGCGCTCGGCGAGACCAAACTTGACCATCGCTTTATCGGTCACCAGCAGCACGCTGCGGGCGGAAAGTTCGTTCAGCACCGAGAGGGCGTCCTGACCGAAGCAAATCCGCGGTTTCAGTAAAAATTCACTCATTGGGCTACTCACTCCTGTTAGGCGTCCCGAAACACGTTCTCGACAATGGCGACCACCGACATCGCTTTGTAGCGGTCTTTATTGAGCGCGAAGTACTCTTCCGCCAGCACGATGTCGTGCATGCCGGCGCCGACGTTATCGACGGCAACCCAGGTCTGGTCTTTCATCGGCTGCTGTTTGTCATCTAAGCGGGTGATCAACAGCAGGTTGCTGCCGCGTAGCTCATCGCATTTCTGCGTGGCGACGACATGGCCGGTTACCTTTGCGAGAATCATCGTTTATCGCCTTATATCAGTGCGTTACTTAGCGAGGCGCTCCAGCACCTGGCGAATAACGCGTTCCACGTTTTGTTCGTTGATTTCACCTTCCATACTGGCGGCGCCTGCGCTGGCGAAACGGTCATCGTTGCCTGCAGTGCACGCTGGCGCGGCGCTGGCCGGGGCGTTGAAACGCACGTCATCAAGAATGCTGCGCTGCGGATCGCTCGCCGGAGTAACGATGGTCGGCTGGGGTTCAGGGCGGCTGCCCGGCGCGCGAAGCTCGTCAATCGAACGCACGCCATAGCCGACTTTGCGGATATTGAGCAGGTTCATCGGGCCGACGTTGTCGGAGCTGGAGCCGCCGCCGACCGCGCCGCAGCCGAGAGTCAGCGCCGGAGAGATGTTGGTGGTCGCGCCGATCCCGCCGAGCGCCGCCGGAGTATTAATCAGAATGCGGTTGACCGGTTTTTCGAGGCTGAACTGGCGGATGACATCCTGATTACGGGTGTGGATCACCAGCGTATGGCCGAGTCCTTCGTTGGTCAGCAGTTCCACCACGCGGTGGCAGGCGGCTTTCCAGTCCTCTTCCACGTACAGGCCGAGTACCGGGCACAGTTTTTCGCGCGAGTAGGGGTTTTTCGGCGATACGGTGGTCTGCTTGGCGATCAGTACTTTAGTGCTGGCCGGGACGCAGAATCCCGCCATCTGGCTGAGGTACAACGCGGTTTTGCCGACCACTTTCGGGTTGATCGTGCCGTTCGGGCGCAGCAACAGCGCCGCCATTTTCGCCGCCTCATCTTCATTCATGAAGTAGACGCCCTGCGCTTCCAGCTCGCGGTGGACCTCGTCGTAAATGCAGCGTTCGACGATGATCGACTGTTCGGAGGCGCAGATCACGCCATTATCGAAGGTTTTGCTGGTGACGATATCTTTCACCGCGTGGTGGATATCGGCGCTGCGCTCGATAAACGCCGGGCCGTTACCCGGGCCGCCGCTGATGGTCGGGGTGCCGGAGGCGTACGCCGCGCGCACCATGCCTTCGCCGCCGGTGGCGAGGATCAGCGATACGTCTTTGCTGTGCATCAGTTCGGAGGTGGCTTCGAGCGTTAACTGGGTGATGCCGTCGACGCTGCCTGCCGGCGCGCCGGCCGCTTCTGCCGCGCGTTTGACGATTTCAATCGCCTTCCAGCTGCACTGACGCGCGCCCGGATGCGGGGAGAAGATAATGGCGTTACCGGCCTTGAGGGCGATCAGCGCTTTGTAGATAACCGTAGAGGTTGGGTTAGTTGAGGGGACCAGCGCGCAAATCACGCCGAGCGGCACGCCCACGTCCATCACTTTTTTTACCGGGTCGTCATGAATGATGCCAACGGTCTTCATATCTTTGATGGCGTCGTAGACGCGCAGCGAGGCGAAACGGTTTTTCAGCACTTTGTCCTGCCAGTTGCCAAAACCGGTCTCTTCCGCGGCCATTTTCGCCAGCGCTTCGGCGTGGTGCGCTGCTTCCTGGGCCACGTTTTTCACGATGGCGTCGATTTGCTGTTGCGAAAAGGTGGCCAGAATCGCCTGCGCCTTTTTGGCGTTGCGCACCAGTTCCCGCGCGTTCTGCCGGGATTGCAAATCGTTATCCAGTTCAATCATGAGTCTATCCTTCATCAGACGAAAAGAGTGGAGACGGGGCGCGCCCTGTCAGGTCATGCTTTGTGCTGCGCCGCGATTTTTTCGATGTCGTTATGTGGACGCGCAATGACGCGAGAACTGACGACTTCGCCGATGCGTTTCGCCGCTTCCACGCCGGAGTCGACCGCCGCGTTGACCGCGCCGACGTCGCCTTTCACCATTGCGGTGACGAGGCCGGAACCGACGTTTTCATAGCCGATAAGCTCGACGTTGGCGGCTTTACACATCGCATCTGCGGCTTCAATGGAGGCCACCAGACCTTTGGTTTCGATAAGACCAAGCGCTTCTTTCATCAGGTTTCTCCATTAGTCCGCAATTTTGTAATGCGAGACGATTTTGTTGATGTCGTTATGCGGACGGGCGATAACCAGCGAGGTCACCACTTCGCCGATGCGCTGCGCCGATTCCACACCGGAATCCACCGCTGCTTTCACCGCGCCGACGTCGCCTTTCACCATCGCGGTGACCAGGCCGGAGCCGACGTTTTCATAGCCGATAAGCTCGACGTTGGCGGCTTTACACATCGCATCCGCCGCTTCAATGCAGGCCACCAGACCTTTGGTTTCAATCAGACCTAATGCATCACCCATTTGCGTTCTCCTGGCCTTCAGGCCTTGTGTTTAATGACGATTTTGTTGATGTCGTTATGTGGACGCGCGATGACCAGCGAGGTCACTACTTCGCCGATGCGCTGCGCGGATTCCACACCGGAATCCACCGCCGCTTTTACCGCGCCGACGTCGCCTTTCACCATCACGGTGACAAGGCCAGAGCCGACGTTTTCATAGCCGATCAGTTCGACGTTGGCGGCTTTACACATCGCGTCCGCTGCTTCAATACAGGCCACCAGACCTTTGGTTTCGATAAGCCCCAATGCATCACCCATCGTGATTTCCTCCAGAACAGGTTTTGTTATTCGGGAAAACCGTCCGCGTAACGGCATCAACACGCGGAAGCGGCGTTCGGGGTTCACTATAGGGAATGGGGAAAGAAGTGAAATTTAAATCCGTGAGGATGAATATTTTAGGTTTTTACTCTGTGATTTAGCCTTATTTAGCCTTCTGTTTATCTGTTCGTTCTGTTTTATGCGTATTGATTTTTATGATGATATGGCGCTTTTTTAGGCTATTTATCGGCGGGAGATGAATGTTAATAAGATGCTAATTACTTGCCAGCGGTTAGTAATATAGCCACGTGATAATTGTGGGTATGCTCATGTTTTGGCGTCGAAGCTAAATGCAAAACGTGCGCTTTTAGCATCGTGGAAAGAGGGGGCAATAATGGAACGTGAGCGAGGGCGCATTTTCCTCGCGGCAGTTCAGGGGGGACGGGTTAGTTAAGCGTGCTGCCTGACTTCAGCGTGCAGATGTAGAGCGGCGAGTTGATAGAACTCAGCAGGATAGCTTTGTCGTTAAGCTTCTGCGCGTTGAGGAACAGGCCATCGTGGCTGTCGGACATCTCGCGCATGAAGTAGTCGAAGATGACATTCGGCGATTCGTCGATGGATGAGGCGCTGGATTCCCATTTTTTAATGCGGTAGTGGCGTTCGGTTGCCGAGATGCGTTGGCTGGTGTAGCTGAATTTGACGTAGCGCTGCAGGTAGAGCCAGCCGGCGGCGGAATCGGTATAGCCTTCCACCACCATCGAACCGTTGCCGTTGGCGGCAAAATTAAAATGGATATTGCCATTCACATTCTCTTTTTCCATGTTCTCAAAACGCATGATCGCTTTGGTGGAACAGCTCATCACGCCGTCGTTGGCATCCGGCAGCAGGCGCCAGGCGCTAAACCCGGCGGCGGCGATAAATGCGAGGGCGGAGAGGGCGAAAAAGGGGCGGGGCGCGAGTCTCATTGCGGCTTCCAGGAGTAGTAAAAGTAGTTATCGCAATAGCTAAATGGGTTGTCTTCGTGCATCGCGCAGTGGGCGAGAAATACCCGGCCCAGGCCGTTAGTCTCCAGCCGGTCGCCGTAGAAGAAAACGAAACGCTCCCCCGGCTTGCAGCTGAGCTTCAGCCGCTGACGCACCTCATCAAAATTCTTACCGTAGGCCGTGGCGGAAACCGAACGCAGCATCTCATCGCTGGCCAGAAGTTCGCACTGGCTGTGGCTCATCAGCGTCAGATTGATTGGCCGGGCGACGTGGGTGCCGGCGAGACTAAATGCCACCAGCAGCAGGGCGATGAGCAGCAGACAGCCGCCGGCCAGATACCAGCACATACCGCGCGCATGTAGAGATGCGGTGGGCGGCGTTGGCGCCGTAGCGGGGGCGGCTTCATCAGGCGTAGCGCATGTGAGAACGGCATCGGCGAGCGTCGGCTCGGCGTCGAGCAGTTCGATGCTGAGATCCTGATTCAGCTGCAGCATGCCGCGCGACACGGTGACAATAATGTTATCGATATCGTAGTGGCGAAAGGTTTTGCGCAGCATGCTCAGGTATTGATTGAGATTGCTGTTGGATGAGGTTAAGCCGTTATCGTCCCAGACCTTTTTCAACACTTCATCGCGACTGACAACGCCGGTATGGCGAAGAAAAAAATAGAGCAGCGCGTTGGCGGTAATGGATAGCTGGCTATCCGGCTCATTGCCGCCCGGTAATGTTAGGGTGCCGTCCGTTGCGTCATAAATGAGACGGGCATTGATGTTGTAGCGCATCGCGGCCTCACTCTACTCGCTTCACGCGGGAAGCGTCATTTTTGTCAGATCGTTTACCAGCGCCTGGCGGTGTTCGCTGCTCATGGTACGCCCTTCGGTCAGTTCCGATAACCAGATGCCGTCGGCGGCATAGCGCACCAGCGTGCCGGTCGGGCCGTTATCGAGCGCATCGCCCTGCGCCAGATGATCCAGCATCCAGTCGCGCCAGCACTTTCGCAGCACCGGTTCGTCGGGCATCGCCAGAGACAGCACCATCAGTTGCCGGCTTTCGTGGGTATCCGTCAGCTCCGGGTTGGACAGATAGCGCAAATAGGCGCGGGTAAAGCGCCCGTAAGCGATGTTATCGGCGGCCATCAGCTCGCTAATCGCCTTTTCCATAATCGCCAACAGCCGGGCGAACAGGGCGAAAATTAGCGCCTGTTTATTGGGAAAATGGTGCATGAGCCCGCCTTTGCTGACGCCAGCTTCGCGGGCGACGGCGTTCAGCGACAGGGCGGCGATACCGTCCCGGCCGGCAATCATCGCCGCCGATTCAAGCAGTTGACGATGCAAACGGACGGGGTCTTTTTTACGATGCTGGGCTTCCATGTTCATGGCCCGGATCATACCGACCAGACGGTATGATTATTCTTGATCGCTATCAATATGAGAGGGCGCTTTGCACGGCGGGATGCGGTTATTGCGTGGAGGCTCACAGATTGACAGTGACCTTCAGCAGATCAGGCAGTTAGCGCGTGCGGTAATAGTGGCCTACATCGCACGCGCGGGGGGATTAATCGACCAGTTGCTTGACGATGTTCATCAGAGCATGGACATCTTGCGGGCGGGTATTGCCGCTTTGCGGATCGATAATGGAGCTGTACACGTGCGGCATGATCTGCGCGACGCCGGCCTGCAGGCAGGTTTGCAGAATCAGCGCAAAGTTATCGAGATCGATGCCCCCGGTGGGCTCAATCAGCGTCATACCGTTTTCTGCCGCGCTTTGGGCGAGCGCTTTCAGCTCCGCCAGCGACTTTTCGCCCCCCATCGGGAAAAATTTAGCCGCGTGCGCGCCCATATCCTGCATCATTCTGACCGCCGCATCGCAGGAAACCTGGGCCGGGATGCCCTTGGCGCTGCGCACGCCGGTGGAGATACGTACTTCACCGGGCGTGCCGCTGGGGCTGACCAGCGCATTAATAAAGGTTTGCTGGCCTCCGGTCGCCGCCAGCGCCCCGGCGGCAAAGCCGCTGCCGGTGAAGGTCTGGTTGACGTGAGCGGGGTGGAGCTTTGCGGCGATCATTGCCGCTTTGTAAAACTGCGCCGGATCGCCGGCGCCGAGACCGACGGAAATAGAAGGCACTTCCGCCATCCAGCGGCGCACTTCTGCAACGCCTTGCTCAACGTCGGTAAATTGCGCCGAGAGTACGCCAATCACCGCGTGCCCTTCAGCGGCGTCATAGATTTCCCGGGCGTTGGCGATATCCTTCGCCAGCACGTTAATCGCCACCCGCTGGCGATAAAAGTTAATCCGCTGCATGCTGCGTAATCTCCTGTAAGCGCGCGACGATGAGCGACATTTCTCCTTCGCCGACGGTGCGGGGGTCAAGGCTAAAATGGCCCTCATGCAGATAGTAGCGGCGGGCGTAAATAGCGATATCGCCGCCGCGTAGCTGGGCTTCAACCTCACGGGCGCTGAGTCCCAGTTCATTGGCGTCGACGCTGACCCGAATGCGCCAGATGGCGCGACCGGCTTCATCCTGCTCGATATCGGCGCACAGGCCGGGTAGCGCGGAAATCGCCTCGGCGAATGGACGCAGCGCGGCGGCGTCAGGCGCCGGCGCCGCCGTCCGGTAACGGTCCAGCGCGTAGACGAGACCGACCATATTCTCTTTGCCGATTTTCATCGCCCGTGCGATACCGTGGTGCTGGGCTTTACAGGCGGCGATCCAGTTGCGCTTGCCGCTAATAAAGCCTGAGGTTGGGGCGTTAAAGGCTTTCGCCCCGCTGTAGATAACCATGTCCGCGCCGCTGGTAACCCACTGGCGCAAGTCTTCTTCGGCGGCGGCATCGACGATCAGCGGCAGATTATGCTGGCGGGCAACCTGCACGAAATCGTCAATACCGAGCATGCCTTTCTGCACGCAGTGGTGCGATTTCACATACAGAAGCGCCGCCGTGCGTGCGTTCACCGCGCTCTCCAGCTGCCAGCGCGCCGCCAGATTGCTGGAGCCGACTTCGACAATGCGCCCGCCGCCGAGGCGGATGGCGCTGGTGATTGGCGCGCCGTAATCGACATTATGCCCGCGCAGTATCACTATCTCATTCGGGTACTGGCTGCTGTCCGGCATCTGCGCCACCTTTTCCGGCTCACCGCGGGTGATCGCCGCCGCGACGGCGATAGCGATCCCGGCGGAGGCGCAGGAGGTGATATAGCTGTCTTCCGCGCCGGTGTGGGCGGAGACCAGCTCGCCAGTGCGGTCGGTTAATTTATCGATTTCGACGAAGGCCCCCGCCGCCTGCGCGGTGGCTTGCATCACTTGCGGGTCGACGGCGGACACGCCGAGGATAGTCATTTTGCCGCAGGCGTTAATCACCCGTTTTAAGCCCAGTTGCTGGTAGATGTTGCCGTTCATGATTTACAGCACTCCCAACAGCGAGCAGACGATGCTGATAGCGACGATTGACAGTAAAATGGTGGTGTAGCGCGGCCCTTTTTTCAGTAAGTAGAAATAGATAGCGAACACCGCCGCCAGCGGCAGCAGGCCGGGGGCAATCGAGTCGAGGATCTGCTGGACCACCACTTCCGAGCCTTTAAGCGCGCTGATTTTCAGCGGGGTGGTGATTTTGACGTAGCTTGCCGACAGCGCGCCCATCATGATGAGACCCAGCACGTTGGCGCCGTAAATCAATTCTTTAATTCGCCCCCCTTGCAGCAGGCCGATAATGGAGTCACGGCCCAGGGTGTAGCCTTTATGCACCAGTCCGTAGCTTATCGCCATGGTGATCGCCGGGTAGAGGATCAGCGGGGCGATCCCGCCGAACGCGCTGCCGCTGGCTGCGAAGGGGATGAAAATGGCAATCAGCAACGGCATCACCGCGGCCCAGATAATCGAGTCGCCCATCCCGGCTAGCGGCCCCATCAGGCCGGTTTTGATCCCGGTGATTGAAGCATCGCTGATCGGCTCGCCGCGGGTTTTCTGCTCTTCCATGGCGATGGAGATACCCTGGATAACCGAGCCGAAAGTCTGTTCCGAGTTAAAGAAGTTCAGGTGGCGTTTGAGCGCCTCGGTCTGCTCCTCTTTTTCCGGGTATAGCTTTTTGATAATGGGCGTCATTGAGGCGCAGAAAATCAGGCTCTGCAGACGTTCGTAGGAGCTGGATACTTCCGCCCCCAGCCAGTAAATCAGCCAGGCCTTGGTGATATCGGCTTTGCTCAGCGCCTGGGTTTCGCGGGCGCGTTCAACCAGTTCATGTTCCATTACATCGCTACTCATCATGCAGCTCCTTCATTTTTGGCCAGGCCTTTAATCAGGAAGGCGACGCAGGTGCCGAAAATCGCCATCGCCATGATGTCCACCTTCAGGTAGAGCACCGCGAAAAATCCGCCGATAAACCACGGCAGCAGGCTCTTTTTGCCGATCACCATGATGGTGATGGCAAAGCCCAGCGCCGGCAGGATACCGCCCATAATTTCAAACGAGTGGGTCAGCCAGTGCGGCATCAGTTTGAGGAATTTTTCCACTACACTTTGGCCAAAGTAGTTGGCGGCGAAGACCACCGGGAAGCGCAGCACCAGCCCCAGCAGCGCCGGATAGATAAAGGCGCAGCGCATGATGCCCGCCATGTTGGCGCTTTCGGCGTGTTTGTCGGCCATATGCACCCACGCGGCGTTGAGCGTGCGGCGCAGCTGATCGAGGAATACCCCGATGACGCCAAACGGGATTGCCAGCGCGATCGCCAGGTTGGGCTCCATCCCGGCCTTCACGGCGATCGGAATGGCGATACAGGCGGCCAGCGCCGGGTCCGACGGCACGTTGCCGCCAGGCGTGGAGGTCACTCCAAGATAGACCAGCTGCATACCCGCGCCGATGATCATCGCGGTTTTCATATCGCCCAGCAGCAGGCCGACGAATACGGCGATCACCACGGGCTGCAGCAACATGGCGGAGAAGGTATAGCCTAAACGTAAGCGGGCGAACCAGTAATACAACCCCATCAGGCTCGCAAAAAGTAAGGTATCCATAGTTTTTTACCTTTTTATCAACTGGTTAGAATTTTTTCAGGATGTCGTCCAGTGACTGTGGTTTATCTTCCGGGATGGTCTGAAAGAACACCTGAATGCCGCTATCTTTCAGAGCACCGAGGATGCCGACGTCTTTTTCATCAAGGGTGATGTTCTGGAACACGGCCTTGCGGTTCGGCCCGCCGCCCAGCCCGCCAACCTGAATCGTCTGCACGTCAAAGCCCAACTGGACGGCTTCCTGAACGGCCGACAGCGACGGGAACAGTACCAGCACATTGCCATCGCCGAGCTGATTCTCTTTCCAGGCGGCGGCGAAGCTGGCGTTGCCGTAACAGTCGACTTTGATGTTCGGCGGCGCGGCCATTAAATAGATATTTTTCATAAACGGATCGGCATCCAGCTCGTCGCTGACCACGGCGATACGATTGGCCTGCGACTGGCCGACCCATTTGGTGACGACCTGACCGTGGATCAGACGGCTATCGATACGACATAAAACGATTTTTGCCATGATGGGCTCCTTAAGAAGTTAACTGGTTCACGTGAGCGACAACGTCGCGGCAGCTGCTGCGTCCTGCTTCAACCAGCGCATCAACGCAGCCGGTGAGCGGACCCTGTTCGCGCAGATCCAACGCCTCCAGCAGCAGCGAGGCGTTAAGCCCGCAGACGACGGCGATGGGATAATCCGCGCTCAAGCGCGCGGCGACGTTGGAGGTTGTGCCGCCGAGAAAATCGGTCAAAATCAGCGATCCTGCAGGCATCGCCTGCACGGCCGCTTCGACGCGCTGATAAAACTCGCCGAGGGTATCGACCGGCATAAGCGCGATTTCGCTGACGCCGGCGATTTCGCCGGTCACCATGCGCAGACTGTCGCAAAGTTGCGTGCCCCAGCCGCCGTGCGTCAGCAGCAGAATCTGGGGTAACTGGGTGGTAGGTTCAGTGGATGACAAAGTGGCCTCCTGGCGCCGAATCGTTGACGCACTAATAAGAGCAAAGCGCGTGCCACAATTTGTGTCATCTACCAAAGAGGAAAGGGCTGGCGGGCCGCAAAGCCGCGCCAGAACAGGCGTTAACTAAATAATAATTCGTAGATATAAATGTACTCGGCATCGGATAAACGGATGGCGTAGGCCTCTTCAACCGGATGGAAAGCCGATTTGATGACACTAAATGCCTGAGCGTCCATATCCGGCCGCGTTTCCAGCGCCATCTGTAACGGTTTACGGTTAATCACGATACGCTCGACCATACAGCAGCAGTGGATCAGAAAGCGTAGTGTCACCTGGCGGTTAGGCGCGATGGCCAGCGTGTTCCTGAGCTGATTCAGGATCCCTTCCATTTCTTTTAATATGCGCTGCGGATTGAGCACCGAAATATGGTTGATAATGCTTTCCATGGTCAGGGCGCTGATAAACCGTGAAGCGCTGCGCTCCATCTCCAGACGACGTTCACTGCTGGACAAATCGGGGGTCAGCAGGCTGAGCACCAGCTCCGGCCCCTGCTCGGAAAACAGCTCCTCCAGCGAGATAAACGGGATATCGGGCAGCCCCGGCTGGAATGTCCCGACAATACCCGCCAGCCGTTCATGCGCCCTGATCGCCTGCTGCAGGCGCTCCGGGCTGCGAACTTCGTTGTAATCGAGGATAACCATCCGGGTATCCTGCGACATCAGCTCGCCAAAGCTCTCCTCCAGCACCTTTTTGATTTTTTCCGCCGTACCCATGCCGGTAATGCAGGAGATCACCAGCACCTTGCCGGCGTTCTCCTGCTGCGGTGTGCACAGCTGGCTGGCGATGCCTTTTTCCTGCATCAGATTGACCAACCGCGGCAGATCGCCGGTTTCGTAGCTGAGATCGAGACCGATCTCCAGCAGGCTGGTCAGGGTGATATTCGGCATCAGCAGGACATCAATCTGGAACAGTTTGCTGATGGTGCTACCGAAATGGACCAGCGATCCGATGTCAACCATCAGGATCAGCCGCTGCCAGCCTTTGCTGTGGATCAGTTGGATCAGTTTTTCCAGCGTATCGTGCACCGATTGCTCGAACGGCATGTCGATAGCGTTGAACAATTCGCGCTCCAGCACCCGATTGACGTACTGCGCCATGCTGGTGGCCGTGGTGGCGCCATGGGCTATGAGGATCGCCCCGCAGTCCGGGCTGGCGTTGATGCGCTGGCGGTAATGGCGGCACTCTTTGAGGAACAGGCACAGCCAGACCACCTCGGTGGCCGGGCACTGGATATGCAGCAGATCGTTGATCTTCTTGCACAAGAGAGTGGCATTATCGTACTCATCTTTGCAGCGATCGAGGATCAGGCTCGAAGAGTATAACTGCGGGATCAGGCCGCGTTGTACGTAGCTGATGAGAGCGAGAAAGTGTTTACGAAGCGGGTTGACCAGGTTTTCCGGCAGGGCGAAGCCGAGTACCTGCTCAACGTAACCGATCAGCAGATCCACCCGCTCTTCAATCCGATCGCCATAGCGCGGGGCATGGCTGGCGTTATCGCGGCTATAGAGGCCATATTCAAAAATCGAGCTGAGCTTATTTTTAAGGATCGCCAGCGTCTCGGCGGGCGGCACGTTGCTGTTGCGCAGGTTAACGTACTCGCGAGTCAGGAAGCTGTAGAACAGGTCGCTCTCCTCGACGCTGTCATCGGCCTCTGAACTTTTCAACTGCGGAAGAGTACGGGCATCGATGTTTAGCAGGGGACGGCCGTTAAACAGCGCATCGACCAGCTGTCGCTGCTCCGGCGTGGCATTGATTGGGCCGTCCGCCAGTTTGCTATCCAGTAGCAATACTTCGTTATGGGCCGCCATCCCCGAGGCCCATGCCTGGGCGCACAAAAACTGGATATCGCTTTTGAGCTGGCCGATATTGCCCTCCAGCGGCTTGTTCAGCAGCCATAGCAGCAAGGTTTTATCGATACTCACCGTGCGTTCGATCTTGCGGCTTTCACGTTGTAAAAAGCCGATGATCAGCTCAATCTGCTCCTCTACCGAACGCTGGCGAATACCGGGTAGATCGATGGTGACCTGAATACGGCGCTGGAAGGTGCGTAATAGCGATGAACTGATGGGCTCGGTGGTGGCGCAAATCAGACGTACGGCGATATTGCGCGCCGGGCCGCTGGCGCCGAGCGGGCGATATTCGCCTTTATCCAACAGCGAGAAGAGCTTTTCCTGCCCTTCATAGGGCAGGCGATGCACTTCATCCAGCAGCAGATAGCCGCCGTCGGCCTGTTCGATTAGTCCGCTTTTGTTTTCCGTCGCCCCGGTAAAGGCGCCCTGACGGTGGCCAAAGAGATGCGATGACAGCAGTTCCGGGTTGTTGGCGTATTCGGCGCAGTTGAAGTAGACCAGCGGCGGCCGTTTTTCACCGGCATGCTCGCAGGCGTAGCGGTGCATCAGCTCGGCAAAAAAGGTTTTACCCACGCCGGAGGGGCCGGTCAGCAGGACGTGCAACCCATGGGGATACAATACCGCGGCTTTACCCTTTTCCACGGCATCGTGCAGGCTGCGATCGTGGCCGATCAGCATGGCGAACGGGTCGACAGCCTCATTGTTATCTTGTGGCTGCGGCAGGAGATCGGCGAGCGTTGCCGGCTCGCGTTCGCTTTCCGTCAGCGTACGGTCGAGCAGCGTTTCCGTCGTCCGGCGATGTAAAAAGAACACCGGGCGGCCGCGCGTTTTAATCACCAGCCCGTCGCTCCATAGCTGATTGAGATCTTTACTCACCGAGTTGCGCGCCAGCCCGAGGTTAAAGCCGATTTGCTCTGCGGTAAAGGCGTTCGAGCCCCTGGCTAAATCGTCCAGCGTCACGGCCTGGCTCAGCCTCTCCAGCTCCCGCAGTACTATCTCAATACGTCTCATCTCGTTACCGGGTTGTTCAATGTTGATAGTTGAGAACATACACTATTACGCGGCGTCAGAAAGAGACCGGGGGCGAAGTTGCCAGTCTTAGCGGCCAGCAGGATGTCCTTTCGCTGCCACAATGGTGGTTTAGGGTGGGATTGGGTATGGTTAGCGCATCTCACCGGAGGAACAGATATGTTGAGCGGATTAAATCATCTGACCCTGGCGGTCAGCCAGCTGGCGCCGAGTGTGGCGTTTTATCATCAGCTACTCGGCATGACGCTGCACGCGCGCTGGGATAGCGGCGCGTATCTTTCCTGCGGCGATCTGTGGCTGTGCCTGTCGCTGGATCCGCAGCGGCGCGTCACTCCGTCGGAGGAGAGCGACTACACCCATTATGCGTTTAGCATCAGCGAGGCGGATTTCGCCAGCTTTGCCGCCCGTCTTGAGGTCGCTGGCGTAGCGGTATGGAAGCTAAACCGTAGCGAAGGCGAATCGCACTATTTCCTCGACCCCGACGGCCACAAGCTGGAATTGCACGTCGGCAGCCTCGCCCAGCGCCTGGCCGCCTGCCGCGAGCAGCCGTATAAGGGGATGGTGTTTTTTGGCGAGTGATAGAGAGGCTCCCGGAGGCGGCGCTTGCCGCGCCTTGTCCGGGCTACCGGCCCGCAAACGGCTGTGAACCAGTAACCCCGCTAAGCGCAGCGCGAGCGGGGAAATACTCAGGGGCTACCGGGCCCGCAAATAGCGGCGAGCCCGACGCCCGGTGGTGTTTACCCTTCCAGATTCAGCTCCACGCTGCGCTTAAGCACCAGGCGCATAATGGCGTAATACACCACGCCGACGGCCAGCCAGCTCAGGCCGAGCACTTTGGCTTCAACATCCATCTCATAAATGACAAAGCCGATAATGCACAGCCCAATCACCGGGAAGAGCAGGTGCATCACCAGATTGCGCGACTTTTGGCGAATCAGATAGTGGTTGATCACCGCCACGTGCAGCACCAGGAAGCCCATCAGCGCGCCGAAGTTCACCAGCCGACTGAGGTTGTCGATATCGCCGTAGAACCAGAGACCGGAAACCAGTGAAATCAGCGCGACAAATAAGGTACTGACATACGGGGTTTTCAGGCGCGGATGCACCTTCGCCAGCAGCTGCGGGAGCTGCTTATCGCGGGCCATCGCAAACAGGATGCGTGAAACCGCCGCCTGAGCAACCAGCGCGTTGGCGATCCCCCAGGAAATCACCGTGGACCACATGGTGACGTATTTCAGCCATTGGCCGCCGGCCAGATTGGCGGTGTCGTAGAACGCGGTATCGAGGCTGCCAAATTTCATACCCTGCGCCAGGTCCGCGGCAATCCAGGTCTGGACAATGAACAGCGTACCCACCAGCATCAGGGCGCCTAACGAGGCCTTGCCGACGGTATCGACGCCGCCTTTGGTTTCTTCCGACAGCGTCGATATACCATCGAAGCCGAGGAAAGAGAGCACGGCAATCGAGACTGCGCCCATCACCAGCGGCAGGCTGAATTTATCGGCATTATACAAGGGGTCGAGCGTCAGGTGGCCTGCCCCGGCTCCGGAATAAAGCGCAATCAATCCCAGCACCACAAAAATAGTGAGCACCACGATTTCAGCAACCAAAATGGTATTATTCGCCCGCGCGGTAAAGGTAATGCCGCGTAAGTTAATCAGGCTGTTAATCGCGATGAAGCCGATAATCCAGACCCAGCCCGGAACGCCAGGCAGCATCGGCCCCAGCGCCGCCGCGCTGACGATATACAGCAGCGATGGCACCAGAATGTAGTCCAGCAAAATCAGCCAGCCGGCAAAAAAGCCGACGATAGGGTGTATTCCGCGCTGAGCGTAAGCGTATACCGAACCGGAAACCGGGAATGCGCGCGACATCGACCAGTAACTCATGGCGGTGAAAAACATTGCCACCATGCCGATCAGATAAGCCAGCGCCACCATGCCCTGCGCGCCATCCCAGACGTAGCCGAAGACGCCGAAAGGGGCGATGGGCACCATAAAAATCATGCCGTAAACCAGCAGATCGCGGAAGGTCAGCGCTCGATGGAGCTCCTGTTTATAGCCGAACTGTTCAACGCTCATGCTTGCCCCCATCAATCGACAGAGAAAGCTGTTCGGCGACCGTTTTCGGCAGCGCGTAGCGGCAGGTTTTCAGCGGATCAACGACCTGGCAAATTTGTAGGTCTCCGGCGATGCTCAGCACGTTGATCGCCTCAGCCAGCGTTAATGCGGTATTGTCGGCGATGAAATGGGCCATATTACGTGCCGCAAGGGCTGCCGCATCGTCGAGGGTAACGGCGGAGGCGAGGGTGAAAATCGTTTCGTTGTTTTCCAGCATCGGTAAGGGGAGCTGACGGTTTTTAACAACGGTTAACTCAACGAGGACTTCGCCCGGCACTTCCAGACCGCAGACAGACACTTCGCCATCCCCCATCGCGGCGTGTAAATCGCCCAGCCCGAATAGCGCGCCAGGCACGTTGACCGGCAACCACAGCGTGCTGCCGGCGGCGATCATTTTGCAGTCCATATTGCCGCCGTGACTATCCGGCGTGCCGCAGGAAATGGGTTCTCCTGCTGGAGCAACGCCAATGACGCCGATCATCGGCTTCAATGGCACGCGCACGTTCCCCGGGAGGACCGCATGATCCTCGACGATTGGGACGATGGTGACTGTGGGCTCATGCAGTTCATCGCCAATGACGCCGAGCTGCGGCGCGGTCACCATCACCGCCTGTTGAGCCGTCAGGGTGATGCGTTTGATGCTGACTTTTAAGCAATCGCCCGGCTCTGCGCCTTCAATAAAGACGGGGCCGGTTGCTGGGTTAATGCGCTGCCAGTCCAGTTCATTAAAGACGGCATCGGCTGAGGTAATTTGGTCGGAGAAGCAGTCGCAGGTTTCGAATAACACTTCACTTCCACTGTTGACGGTGGCGACAGGAACGTTATCGCGCGACATGGCGTAAACCACCCGATCTTTGGTTATTTTCATTAGATTCATCCCGATAATATTGTTGTGTTTTTTTATTTGGTATTTCCCGTCGGGGAAAGGGTGAATGTATCGGGAATATCGCAGGAAGGCAATTATGAGTGGCCTAAGAGTGTTTGCGGTGATTATTATTTAAAATCAAAACTTTATACTTAGTGTCTTAAATATAATAAAGTGGTGTATCTGATGTTTTTTTGTTTATTGTCTTATTCACTATAGCTAATTTCCTGATTTTTACTGCTCACCTGCTTATTTTGCAGCATATTATGCCAAGTATAATTAAATTGGCGATCCGCGAGATACACCCATAGTAATTATCAATAACTCTTACTATTTTCGCCAGCACTTCGACTGAGCAGAGAAGAAGATAGCACTCTCTTGCCTGGCAACGAACTGGCGCAGGGTGATAAACCCATCGCTCCGGTGAGTACAGCGTCAGCGGAAAATCACTCCATCGCCACCTTCACCGCTTCCCCCAGCTTCACCATCACCTCTTTATGCTTCTCGATCGGCGGCAGGGCGCAGTTGATCCTTAAGCAGTTACGATATTTCCCGGATGCCGAAAACAGCGATCCCGGCGCGACCTGGATCTTCAGCCGACACAGCTGCTTCGCAACGCAGACCATATCAACCTGTTCCGGCAGCTCGACCCACAGCATAAAGCCGCCTTTTGGCCGGGTGACGCAGATGCCGCAGGGGAAAAACTCCCGCAGCCAGCAGGTGTAGATCTCCATATTACGCTGATAGATCTGCCGCATCCGCCGCACGTGGCGGTGGTAATGGCCTTCGCGAATAAAGTTACAGGCCGCCAGTTGGGTGGAAGGGACGTTGGTGCCGCTGGCGGCGTACTTCATCTGTAGCAGGCGATCGTAGTAGCGTCCGGGGGCAATCCAGCCGATGCGCAGGCCGGGGGCGATAGTTTTGGTAAACGAGCTGCAAAGTATCACCCGACCGTCGATATCCCATGAATGAATCGTGCGCGGGCGCGGGTATTCGGTCGCCAGCTCGCCGTAAATATCATCCTCGAAAATCACGATATCGTGGCGCTGGGCAAGAGACAGCACCGCGCGTTTGCGCGCGTCAGGCATGATGTATCCCAGCGGATTGTTGCAGTTAGGCACCAGGATCACCCCTTTGATTGGCCACTGATCCAGCGCCAGCTCTAAGGCCTCAATGCTGATCCCGGATTCCGGATCGGTTGGGATCTCAATGGCTTTCAGCCCCAGGCCGCGCAGTATCTGCATAGTGCCGTAGTAGCAGGGGGATTCGACAGCGACGATATCGCCGGGATGACACACCGATAGCAGCGCCAGCGATAATGCGTTGTGGCAGCCGCTGGTGATCAGTAGATCGTCGGCGGTGACGACTGACCCGCCGTCGAGCATCAGGCGGGCGATCTGTTCGCGCAGTTCGCGACGCCCGGCCAGCTCGTCGTAGTTAAGCACTTCGCTCAGGTTGTGCTGAATTGCCCGGCTCAGTTCGCGCCAGATAGGCTTAAGGCTTGGTTGGGTGACGTCCGGCGAACCGCCGCCAAAGGTGATGATCGATTTATCGTTGCGCGCATCGAGCATGGTCAACACCTGGTCCCACTGGGTGATCTCCACCGGGCGCTGCACCGGGCGCGACATCGGCGGCACCGGCGCCTGGGCTTTGCGCGGGGCGACGAAATAGCCGGAGCGCGGCTGCGGCACGATCAGCTGTTGCTGTTCCAGCGTCTGGTAGGCCTGCTGAACGGTACTGATGCTGACGCCATGCTCCTGGCTCAGGTTGCGCACCGACGGCAACTTTTCGCCGTGGCGATACAGCCCTTGTTCGATACGCTCAGCCAGCAGGCTGGCCAGATGTTGATAACGGGTCATGCTGTATCCTTAATTATCGCCATACAGATAGATAAACCAGTACAGATGGCGGTCAAAAATGGGGCATGGTGTACGTTTTAGCCAATCTGTATGTTAAAGAAAAGTGTTTTGTGAATCTGTATTGTTCTGGCCCGGATCCGTGAAGATAAAGCCTCTGGCAAGGCGAGGAGGTAGAGGATGGAATTTCACGAGAATCGGGCAAAACAGCCGTTTATCGGCTGGGTATTTCTGGTGCGAGCGATTAGAAAATGGTGGCTTCGTGGGCAAACGCGCAAAATATTGCAGCGAATGAGCGACGAACAGCTGAAAGATGTCGGGTTGCGCCGGGATCAGATTAATTAAAAAGTGCGTTTTGTAGCCCCGGTAAGCGTCAGCGCTACCGGGGAATTACATTCACAAAATTTATCAATTGATGCTTCTACATCCTTCGTTTCTTGATACTTACCCTGATAAGTATTATTTTCCCCACAGCTAAGTGAGGAAAGTAACATGACCGAAGACGAACTGTTTGCCCGCCGCCCGATGGGGATGCGTATGGCGATGGTGGTGCGCCAGTGGCGCGCGATTATCGACAGCGCCATTACCGATACCGGCCTGACCCAGTCAAGCTGGACGGTGCTGATGCAGCTGCATCAGCTGGGGTGCAACGTCTCGGTAAGCGAACTGGCGGAAGTGCAGGGTATTGAACTGCCGCCGCTAATGCGCACCCTCACGCAGCTGGAAAAGCAGGGGTATCTACTGCGCTCAACATCGCCATACGACAAGCGCATCCGCCTGCTTACGCTGACGGCAGAAGGCCGTACCATCCTGGAAAAGCTGAACCGCGTCATTGAGACTTATCAACGGCGCGTGACGGAAACCATCCCCGATGCGGATCTCGACACCTTCAGCGCCACGTTAAATCAAATCGCCTGCAACTTGCGGACAATCCGCGAAGAAGATAACAAGATCTAAAACACTATGATGACGCCAGAACAAAAATTTGCCCGCTGGGTAAGGGTAAGTATTGCCGCTTTCCTGGTGATATTCGCCTGGTTTATCGTTGCCGATATCTGGATCCCGCTAACCCCGGATTCCACCGTGATGCGCGTGGTGACTCCGGTCTCGTCGCGGGTCTCCGGCTACGTCTCGCACGTCTACGTGCACAACAATAGCCAGGTGAAAAAAGGCGACCTGCTGTATGAGCTCGATCCCACGCCATTCATTAATAAAGTTGAAGCGGCGCAAATCGCCCTTGAACAGGCCAAACTGAGTAACCAGCAGCTGGATGCGCAAATCGCCGCCGCTCGCGCCAACCTGCGCACCGCGCAGTACACCGCGCGTAATGACAAAGTCACTCTCGACCGCTACCAGCGCCTGAGCACCATGCAAAACGTGTCGCAATCGGATCTCGATAAGGTGCGCACGACATGGCAGACCAGCGAACAATCGGTCAGCGCCCTGAATGCGCAGATTCAGAACCTGCTGATCCAGCGCGGCGAGCGCGACGACAAGCGCAACGTGACGCTGCAGAAATACCGCAACGCGCTGGAAGAGGCGCAGCTCAACCTCGGCTGGACCCAGGTGCGCGCTGAGACCGACGGTATGGTCAGCAACCTGCAGCTTAATCCGGGAATTTACGCCACCGCCGCTACCGCCGTGCTGGCGCTGGTTAACAACAATACCGATATCGTCGCCGACTTTCGTGAAAAAAGCCTGCGCCATACGGCGGTGAATACCGATGCGGCGGTGGTTTTCGATGCCCTGCCGGGTAAAGTGTTCCCGGCGCACGTGACCAGCAGCGACGCCGGGATTCTTGCCGGTCAGGAAGCGGTGAATGGCCAACTGTCGCAGCCTGAGCAGTCCACACGCTGGGTGCGCGATGCGCAGCGCATGCGGATTCACGTCGCGCTGGATCAACCTTTGGATAAGCCGCTGCCGACCGGCGCCCGCGCCACCGTCCAGTTGTACAATAGCGACGGCCCCTTCGCCCGCACCTTTGCCGGCCTGCAGATCCACCTGGTGAGCTGGTTGCACTATGTCTATTAACACCCTGGCGCACGTCTTTACCCCGCACGGCAATATCGTCTATACGGCCAATGATTTTCGTCAGACGGTACGCATTGCCGTCGCCGGGACCATCGCGCTGAGTATTTCGACCTTCTACGACGTGCAGTACGGCGTGTTTTTCGTCGTTTATCCGCTGATGCTGATGTCGTTGGTGCCGGTGTTCAACCGCCACGTCGCCCGGCAGTTTGTGTTCAGCGCGGCGGTCAATTGCGTCGAAATGGTGCTCATCGTTGGCTATCTGTCGCAGTGGCCGGTGATCATGACGTTAGTTGTGTTCGGCCTGTATGTGATGCGTTTTCGCTTCATGAGCCAGGGGCCGCTGTTCCTGCTGGGTTCGATGGGCGTGGTGTGCCAGAGCACGATGCTCAATTTTATGAGCTATCCCACCAGCAACTGGCACACGCTGATGTTCTCCAATATGGAGGCCTGCGTGATGGCGGTGGCGCTGAGCGCGCTGCTGCACTACCTGATCCCGGATGTCGAACCGCGTAAGCCGCCGCCGCGCATAGAGAAAGACGCCGCGCGGATCCGCCATGAATCGCTGCTTTCCGGCACGGTTGCGACCATTATCTTTGTGATCTTCCAGATCTGCGATCTGAGCGATTCGCTATCGGCGCTGATGGCCGGGGTACTGATCCTGTTCCCGATGCATTATCGCGGCGCGGTAATCAGCTCGATCTGGCGTGTGGCGGGGGTGGTACTGGCTTGTCTGTACATTCTGGTGGTGCAGCTGATTATCTATGATTTCAGCAACCACATGATCCTGATGATGCCGCTGATTGGTCTTGGTCTGGCCTTTAGCGCCCGCCTGCACGTGATGGAAAAAGTGGGCGCGGGCGTGGGATTCGCCAGCATCACCACTATCGGTATTATGTTTGGCCAGAATCTGCATCCGAATCAGGATCTGGTGTTCAGCGATCTGTACCGTATTACTTCAGTCACGGTATCGCTGGTGGCGACGCTGACCATGGTGTTTCTGGTCCATCGGGTACTGAACTGCTTCGCGCCGACTCGCTTTGTAGTGAGTGAATGATGTCACATCGTCAGGCCCTGCTGGCAATGGGATGATCGCCAGGGATAGCCCGCAAAATGCCGTGGGCTATCGCTTCCCGGGCGGCAAACTCAGTCATAATAGATCCCCACAATATCGGCTTCCCGGCTAGTTATAGATAATCATTATTCGTGCAGAAAATAGAAAAGGAGAAAAAACGGGAGTAAACCATCATGAAAATAAGGCAGTAGTCGCAGTGGTTGCCAAAAATAAGATATCGATATGCCACAAAAAAGATAAATAAGTAAGGCGCATGCATTCTGATGAATTTTCGGAAAAAGGGACGTGTCTTATTTATTGCAGGGTGTCTTATATCAACGTTATAAATCAAAAAGGCAATACATTAAAAAGCGGCCAAATTGCAAACAACTGAACAGATATTTCATGATGTGAGGATAGGGTATGAGTGAAAATAAAACGTTGGAACGTTCCTCCAACGACGCAACAACTGAGTGGCGGGTTGGGCCGGGAGCATGGATCTCGCTGGTCGTGGTGTTATTAGTCTTCTCCGGGCTGCTTTTTAAAGTGGAAGGAATGGCCTGGCTGGGGGCCTTTGACTTCACCACCTTGGGCGGCGCGTTTGGCACGATGAAGACCCCGGAAACCAATACTTTCATCGGTAGCGGCGGCATCAGCGCTAAGGCCGGTTTCCTGTTTGCGCTGTCGCTGGTTCCAACGGTGATGTTGGCGCTCGGGTTGCTGGAAATTTTTACCCACTATGGCGCAATACGCGCGGCGCATAAACTGTTGACGCCGCTATTACGTCCGTTACTGGGGATCCCGGGTTATACCGGTTTGGCGCTGATTACCGATCTACAAAGCACCGATGCCGGCGCCGCGTTGACCAAAGAACTGTATGACATTAAAAAAATTAGTCGTAAAGATGTGGTGATCATGGGGGCATGGCAATATTCCGGCGCCGGTCTGATTAATAACTATTTCTCAATTGGTTCAGCGCTTTTTGCATCATTAACCATTCCTATTATTATTCCGCTGCTTTTAATGTTTGTCCTGAAATTCGTTGGTGCGGCAATCACCCGTTTGGTTTTAAATACCGCCTACAAAGGGGACTTTGATAATGAATAATTCGCCAAAAGTCGCCAGTAACCCGTTTGATATTTTTGTTATTGGCGCACGTAAAGGATTTAATATCGCCATCAATAACCTGATGCCGAATGTATTAATGGCGTATGTGATTGCCGAAATGCTTAATTTGCTCGGGGTGATGCAGTTAATCGGCCAGCTGTGCGCGCCGCTGATGGGGCTGTTTGGCCTGCCGGGCGAAGCGATTACCGTGCTGCTGACTTCCTGGCTTTCCGCCTCGGCGGGGACCGGGGTTGCTGTCAGCCTGTTGAGTAAAGGCACCCTCAACGTGGTGGACATCACCATCCTGATCCCGGCAATCTTTCTGATGGGATCGCAGCTACAGTATATGGGGCGGCTGCTTGGGGTGGCGGATGTACCGAAAAAGTATTGGCCGCTGCTGATGGCGGTGAGCATTATCAACGCCGTCATCGCCATGTTGGTCATGCGCGTGATTGCATAATAAAAGGCAAGGAGTCAGTCGTGTCGCGAACGTTAGAACATTTCAATTATCTGCATCAAATTCCTGAGCTGGGCTTTGAGGAGTACAAAACTTCGGCTTACATCGGCGATACCTTAGAGGCGGCGGGATTCAGAGTTCACCGCCATGTTGGCGGGACCACCGGGATTGTCGCCGAAATCGATAGCGGCGAACCAGGGCCTGTGGTGGCGCTGCGGGCAGATATGGATGCGCTGGGCCATATTATCGATGGGCGCTTAGAGGCCCGCCATACCTGCGGCCATGATGGTCACTCCTCGGTGGTATTAACCGCCGCTGAAGAGATCCTCGCCGAGAGGCTGGTAAAACGCGGCAAGTTAAAAGTGTTGTTTCAGCCTGCCGAAGAGCTGGGGACGGGGGCGATGGCGTTAACGGAGGCCGGGGTACTGGATGACGTGGAAATGTTATTTGGCTTCCACCTCCGGCCACTGGAAGAGTGTCCGATGGGCAAGGCCGTTCCGGCGATGTACTACTCAGCCTCCGCGACGGTGATGGTTGATTTCCACGGCAAAGCCGCCCACGCCGCTCGCCCCCATCTGGGCATAAACGCGTTGGATGCCGCTTCGCATGCGGTACAGGCGGTGAATGGCATCCACCTGGCGCCTTCACTCACCTGGAGCGCGAAAGCGACGCGTTTTCTTTGCGATGCGGGCGTCACCAACTCTGTGCCGGAGAACGCGCACGTCTGTTGGGATCTACGCTGTGAGGAAAATGACGGCATGGCGACGCTCAAAGAGCGGGTGGTGAGAGCGATTGAGAGCAGCGCCGCAGCATATGGCGCCAGTGCGGATATCCGGATCGTCAAAGAGATGCCGGCGGCGATTATCGATGAAGACGCCACGGCTATCGTGAGCCAGGCGATTCGCGAAACCTTTGGCGAGGCTGGCTTAACGGCCGCGAAAAGTACGCCGGGTAGCGAAGACTTTTTTCACTATCTGCGTTTGCGCCCGGCGGTGAAAGGCGGCTTCTGGGGGCTGGGCTGCAACCTGCAGCCGGGCCTGCATCATCCGGAGATGCATTTCGATCGCGCCGCGCTGGCGGATGGCGTGCGGGTATTCAAATCCTGCGTTCGCCAGCTGTTGGGCTGAGGCTAAGCTGCCAGCCCCCGGGTAGCTGTTGGGCATTTGGTCGGTAGCCCCGGTAAGCGTAAGCGCTACCGGGGAAGAGTCCCGGATGTCGGCTTACGCCTCATCCGGGCTACCGCGGTGCGCATAGGTCGCCAACAGGTGATAGTCATTTCCGGCGACGCGAAACAGGGCTGCCGTTTCGCCGGGTATAACCCATCGTTGCTCATCGCCCGGCATGCAGCTCAGGTAAATGCACAACCCGCAGCCGCTGCGCAGCTGGCGGGGAATATCCTTCACCTCGAAGGTCATCGCTGCCGCCTGCAGGGCTTTGCGCATCCGCACGACGCCCGCCGTTGAATGGAATAAGAATAGATATTTGCTCATTCGCGTCTCCGCTGGCGCTGGCCGATCAGCGCCGCGCCGATCGCCCCGGCAAACTGAGCGTCGGGATGGGTCGCGACCGGCATGCCAACATGCTTCTCCAGCATGCGGGCGAAGGAGACGCAGTGGCTGACGCCGCCGGTAAACAGCAGCGGTCCCTGCGCCGATAAACGGCCAATAAAGTTCGCGCTGCGCCGCGCCATGGCGTTGATCACCCCGGCCAGAATTGACTCCGGCGCGACTCCGGTGGAACGCAGGCTGATGACTTCCGACTCGGCGAACACCGTACACATGCTGGTGATGGCGTGCGGTTCTACACCTTCGGTAATGGCGTCCAACTGGTCGACGCTGGCGCCGAGGGTCCGTGAAATCACTTCCAGAAAGCGCCCGGTACCAGCGGCGCATTTGTCATTCATCAGAAAATCGCTGAGGTTGCCCTGCGCATCCAGCTGAATGACTTTGCTGTCCTGGCCGCCGATATCAATCACCGTGCGGGTTTCCGGCGCCAGCAGGCGCGCGCCGAGCCCGTGACAGGAAATTTCGGTGACCTGTTTATCGGCAAAATCGACCAACTGGCGACCATAGCCGGTGAGGGTTAAGAAAGGCGTTGCCGCGAGGTCCGCGCGCAGCGTCTCCCAGGCCTCATGAATGGCATCGGCGGGGCGAAAGGGCGTCGGGCTGAGGAAACGGCGCACGATGGCGCCGTTTGCCAGCAGGATGCCTTTGGTGGCGGTGGAGCCGGAATCAATACCTACCGAGTAGATCACGCTTGCTCCTTATAGCATTTCGATAAACGCGGCGACGCGGGTACTGAGCTGGCCGAGATCCGCCGTCGAATAATCGGTCTCGATCGCGATATAAGGAATGTCGTGCCGCTGGCGAACGTGACGCTTAATCGCCAGCGATTCCACGGCGTAGGTATGGCAAGCCTGCAGAATGACATCGACCACGCCGTCGGCCTGGTATTCCTCAACCATCTGGCTTAGCAATTGCAGGCGCTGGTCGTTAGGTGAAATACAGGAGCAGCCGATGGCGAGATATTTATCGGTTAAGGCATCGTAGACGTCGCCATCTTCCGCCACGCAGCGCTCGGTGGCCTTCGCGCCGGTACAGTTCTCGTAGCCCACCACCCAGCCGCCGTTTTCTTCGATAGCGCGGACGACTTTTTCCGCCGCGCCGCCGATCGGGCAGCCGGTGATCAGAATGCGCGGGCGGGAGGCTAACCGGTTTCCCTCCTGCCATTGTCGGCGGATGTTTTCCGCCATGGCATTGAGTTCGTCAATCAACGCGGTTTTGTCGAAGCGGAAGGTAGCGCCATAAACCACCTTTAGAATATCGCCGCCGCTAAGCGCCGGCGGATTGAGCTGCCCGAGGCGATAGAAGTTGGCCAGCGCGCGGCGTTCGCTATTTTTCAGTACGATGGCTTCACGCAGCGCCGCTTCGCTAATGGGCGTGGCGAAGCGGGTTTCAATCACCTGCTGCAGGCGTTTGATTTCCGCTTTCCACAACGCGCGGGAGGCGGCATCGCTGGCGCTGTTCGGCAGTTGCATTACGTGTACCGCCTTGAATTCGGCCATGTACTCGTACATCTTCTTTTTGCCGTCGCAGGTGGTTTCGCCGACCACCAGATCGGAGAAATAAAAGTAGGGGCATTTATCGGTTTTGCCAAAGCCGTAGCTGCTTTTAATCAGCGGGCAGAGGTTGCGCGGCAGGTCTTTCTCCGCCTCTTCGATGGTTTCATCAGAAGTGGAACACAGTGAGACGACCACGGCGCCCGCCGCCATGGCTATCTCCTGGGGCATAAAAGTGCAGTAGGTACCGACCAGCGGTACGTTCTGCTCTTTGAGTTCCATTACGCTGAGAAAGCCTTTCTGGCGAGCTTCTGAGAATTGATCGAAGAGGGCGGGTAGATCGGTGATGAGCGACATGATTTTCCTTCCCCGTACACGGGAGATGATGAAAGAGTCGCCATTATAACCATGTTATTTGTATGTGTTTATTGATCTCCCGCCCATCCTGACGGCGTTAATAGACCTTCTTCAAATCCATCTCTTCCTGAATGCGCTCGCTCCATGCCAGATGGGTGCGGATGGCTTCTTCAATACCGGCGTTGTAAAACAAAGGCCCCAGCTCTTTGGCGATAAAGTCGACAAAAAACTCGGCGTCGAACTGTTCCAGCTCCAGGTTAAAGGTCTCTTCGCAGTACTTGCTTAGCCGCTCGCGCAGCAGATCGCGCTGCGCCGGGCTGAGTTCAATATCGCTCATGCGTGGTTATTCTCTGTGGGTTATTCAGGATTGCCGGGCTTCGATGACCGCCTCTGAACGCTGGCGTAAATTACGGAGTAACCCCGCCAGACAACAGGCGGCGACGATCCCGGCGGCTACCGCCAGCAGGTGGAACGGTAATCTGCCGCCATGGAACCACAACCAGCGCGCGCCTTCAATCGACAATGCGCTAACGCTAAGGATCACGATATTCAGCGAGGCGGACACGGTACCTTTCGGCAAATCATTGGAAAAAAGGGTAAAGCGGAACAGCGTCGGGAAAATCAGCCCGATGCCGAAGGCGTAGAAGCAGGTGCCGAGCACCGACCACAGCCAGACGTGCGGCCACGTCAGATTACCGATAATCAGGATCGCCAGGCCAACCATCTGGATGGGGACCGCGCTTAACACAAAGCGCGGGCGAGTCGGGTCTTTCACCCAGCGCGCCACCGACAGATTAGCGATAATCACCGCGCTGAAAACCGGCACCTGGCTCCAGGCAAACTCGCTGGTGGTGAGCCCGCCGGCGTCCATTAAAATCACCGGCGATACCGCCACCCAACTCATCAGCGGAATATAGCTCAGCGCCAGCGTGGCGGCGCCGAGTAAAAAGATGCGGTTGCGAAAGACGTCGCGAAAATCGCGCACCACGCCGAGCGGGCTGAATGGCACATCGCCGCGACGCACCGTCTCCGGCATGTTAAACAGTAAACCCAGCCAGGCCAGCAGCCCCATCGCGGCGATAATGCCAAACAGCGCTTTCCAGTGGATAAAATGCATCAACGCCGCGCCGGACAGCGGGCCGACGATCGGCGCCACCAGCACGATGGAGGTAATCACCGCCATCAGCTTGATCGACCGCTTTTCGTCATAGGCCTCCTGCACGGTGACATAGCCGACGGTGGCGATAAAACAGATGCTGGTGCCCTGCACAAAACGGGCAATCAGGAACTGGGTCATTGAGGTCGTCCACAGGGTGGCGAAGCAGGCGAGGGTAAAAATCAGCGCGCCGCTCAGCAGCACCGGTCGGCGGCCAATACGATCGGAAAGCGGCCCCAGCAGCCACTGTAGCGCCATCCCGCCGGCCATATACAGGCTCACCGAGGCCGGAGCCAGCGCCACATCGGCGTTAAAATCCCGCACTACGTGCAGGATCCCCGGCTGGATGAGATCGGTGGTCAGGTAGGCGGAAAAATCGTACAGGATCAGCGCCATCGGAAAGAACAGCGATGCGCAGTAGCGGGCGCTCAATCGCGAAATCCATGACATAGCCGTCTCCTTGCCGTCGGGTATTCATCGTTAGAATGGTTAAGATGCTACCATTGTCAGCCAATATGCAGATGCAGCAGCGCCGGAATTTGCGATAACAGCCACAGGCCGAGGCCGATAGTGCCGCCGACCAGCGTGCCGTTGATGCGAATAAACTGCAGATCCTTGCCGATGTTGAGCTCGATCTGTCGCGACATATCGCGCGCGTCCCAGCTTTTGACCGTATCGCTGATATGGCGAGTCAGGAAGGCGGCGAATTCCGGCGCGACCCGATGCGCTGCCTGCTCCAGATGCTCATTCAGCGATTCACGCAGCGCGTCGTCGCGCACCAGCGTTTCGCCGAACCACTGACCGGCCTCGGCGATCCGCTGCTTGATGCGCGAATCGTCACTGCTGATATCGTTTTTCACCCAGCCGCGCAGATCCGCCCACACCTCGCCGAGATAGCGATTAAAGGTCTCATCGTTTTTCAGATACGCTTTGATGTTATCGGCTTTTTGCGCCATTTGCGGGTCGGATTTCAGATTGTCGATAAGCTTCTGCGCCGCGCGGTCAAAGGCCTGGCGAATCTGGTGGCTGCGGTCCTGAGTGACCTCATCGAGCAGCGTATTTACCGCGTCGGTGACCATTTCGGCGCTGTGCTCGCCAAGCCACTCGGTGGGTAACAGTTTGGCCTTCAGCGGGTGTTCGGTCTCCAGCCAGTGCACGATACCGCGGGCGATAAAGGCACGTGAGCTGTCGCGCTGTAGCAGGGCGATCAGCTGGCTTATTAGTGAATCCAACAGCTTTTGATGACGGTTGTCGCGGGTTAGTCCCTCCAGCATCATGGCGCTGGTTTGCGTCAGGTCGACCTTATCGATAGCCTTGTGCACCGCGCGCCGCAGCAGACGCTGAATACGGGTATCATCGGTGAGCTCGAGAAAACCGCTCATCACCTGTAGCAGATGTTGGCCCACACGGCGGGCGTTTTCGGGCTGGCTAAACCAGTTACCGAGCATCAAGGCCGGTTCGTAGCGGCGGATCAGCGCCACCAGTGAGGGAGTATCAAGAAACTTCTCCTGCACGAAATGGCCAAGATTATCGGCGATACGGTCTTTATTGCGCGGGATGATCGCCGTATGGCGGGCGACAAACGGCAGCGGAATTCGGCGAAACAGGGCCACCACCGCAAACCAGTCGGCCAGCGCCCCGACCATCGCCGCTTCGGAAATAGCCTTCAGCGCGCTGACCCACGGCGTCGGCGGTAGCAGCAGCGTAGTGATAAACAGCGCCGCCGCAATCAGCAGCAGCGACAGCGCCAGCAGTTTGGCGCGTTTTAATTCAGCGAGTTTTTCCATAGGGTTAAGCATATAACCTGACGGCGAGGTCATGCAAAAATCGGCACAACTTCCTGTACGCGCGGGCCAATTTGCGAGTGGGCTGCCAAAGTCAGGTCACGTATGCAGCAAGCAGAAAATAGCTTTCGGCACGGCTCGTGAAAGCGCGATTTGCCAGGTGTCAGAGGAAAATCAGCAGCGTAAAGTCGCAGCAGAATTGGCTGGCAGAGGCGAACACATGGAAAAGTTCACAACGTCTACGCCGCATGATGCGGTTTTCAAAAAGTTTCTTACGCATGCTGATACCGCCCGTGATTTTCTGGCGATCCATTTACCGCCTGCACTACGTCAGATCTGCGATCTCAATTCGTTACAGCTGGAATCGGCTAGTTTTATTGAGGAGAACCTGCGGGCCTGGTATTCGGATGTGCTGTGGTCGCTAAAAACGGCTTCTGGCGAGGGTTACATATATGTAGTTATCGAGCATCAGAGTTCACCCGATGCGCAGATGGCGTTTCGCCTGATGCGCTATGCTATTGCCGCTATGCAACGTCATCTCGACGGCGGCCATAATACCTTGCCGCTGGTGGTGCCGATGCTGTTCTACCATGGCTGCGTGTCTCCGTATCCCGGGTCGCTTAATTGGCTCGATAGGTTTGCTGACCCGCAGCTGGCGAGGACGCTTTATTCGTCACCTTTTCCGCTGATAGATATCACCGTTATCCCGGACGATGAAATTGTGGGACATCGACGCGTGGCGCTATTAGAACTTATGCAAAAACATATTCGTCAGCGTGATTTAATGGGCATCGTCGAGCAGCTAACGTCAATTTTACTTAGCGGTTACGCTAATGACAGGCAGCTAAAAACGTTATTTAATTATTTGCTGCAAACTGGCAACGTGCGCCGCTTCGGCCGGTTTATTCGCGAAGTCGCGCATCGGGTTCCTCAGCATAGGGAGAGATTGATGACCATCGCCGAAAGATTACAGGAAGTTGGCCGCAGAAAAGGCAAACGTGAAGGGCGGCTTGAAGGATGGCAAGAAGGGCAGCACGCCGAGGCGCAGCGAATTGCGAGGATGATGCTTGCCGACGGTATTGCACCTGAAACCGTACTGAAGATCACCGGTCTGGCTGCCGAAGAGATAGCCACGTTACCACATTGATAAAGCCGTTATGCCGGGGCGCCCTCAAGGCGCCCTTGCTATCCATTCTCATGGAATATTCCGGATATACCTAACTTTACCCGCATCGTCAGCCATCTCGACTACCCTTAATATCCTTAGCGGCATTTTTGACTGCGTTAATAGCGATAACAAGGAGACATGCGATATGGCTTATCAGACAGTGAATCCTGCGAATAACCAGCTTATTAAAAGCTATCCCGCACACAGCGATGCTGACGTGGAGGCGGCGCTGCGGCAGGCCGATGCGCTTTATCATTCTGCGTGGGCGAAAGGCGATATTGCGCAGCGTCTGCCGGTGCTGCATAAGCTTGCCGACCTTATCGACAGCCGGACGGAGGAGCTGGCGAAAATCGCCAGCCAGGAGATGGGCAAGCTGATTAAACAGAGCCGCGGCGAGGTCAAACTCTGCGCGCAGATCGCCCGCTATTATGCCGACAACGCCGAACGGTTCCTGGCGCCGGTGAAGTATCCTTCCGACCTTGGCGAAGCCTGGGTTGAGCACCATCCCATCGGCGTCTTAATGGCGGTGGAGCCGTGGAACTTCCCCTATTACCAGCTAATGCGCGTGCTGGCGCCAAATCTGGCGGCCGGTAATCCGGTTATTGCTAAACATGCCAGCATCGTTCCGCAATGCGCCGAGACCTTCGCGCATCTGGTGCGCGAGGCTGGCGCGCCGGAAGGGGCGTGGACCAACCTGTTTATCTCCCAGGAGCAGGTGGCGAAAATCATCGCTGACGATCGGGTGCAGGGCGTGGCGCTGACCGGCTCGGAAAAAGCAGGGGGGATCGTGGCATCGCAGGCGGCGAAACATATCAAGAAAGCGACGCTGGAGCTGGGCGGCAATGATGTGTTTGTGGTACTCGACGATGCCGATCTGGAACGCGCGGTGAAAATAGGCGTACAGGCGCGGCTGAACAACGCCGGGCAGGTTTGCACCGCCGCTAAACGCTTCATTCTGCATGAAAAAATCGCCGAGTCGTTCCTGAGCAAGTTTAGCGATGCCTTCCGCCAGGTGAAGATCGGCGATCCGCTCGATGAAAGCACTACGCTTGGCCCGCTCTCCTCGAAAGAGGCGCTTGAAACCTTAAGTAAGCAGGTCGACGAGGCGGTGAAGCATGGCGCAAAATTACACCTCGGCGGCAAGCCGGTTTCCGGCGAAGGTAATTTCTACGAACCCACTATTCTGACGGGAATTACCCGTGAGAACCCGGCGTACTTCGAAGAGTTCTTTGGCCCGGTGGCGCAGATATACGTGGTGAAAGACGATGATGAGGCGATTGCGCTCGCCAACGACTCTCACTACGGCCTGGGCGGCGCGGTGTTTAGTCAGGACATTGAGCGGGCGAAGCGTATGGCCTCGGGGATTGAAACCGGCATGGTCTATATCAACTGGTTAACGGATACCGCGCCGGAGCTGCCTTTTGGCGGCGTGAAGCGCTCCGGCTTTGGCCGTGAGCTTTCCGACCTCGGTATCAAAGAGTTTGTGAATCAGAAGCTGGTGGTCGTTCGCCGCTAAACCATCCATCATGAAGTATCCCTCTCCCATCGGGGGAGGGATTCTTCCTTGCGGCGGCTATTTACGGAGCCCGGCAAACGCGGCGCGGATTTCTTCTTCCGGCAGTTGAATGCCGATAAACACCAGCGTGCTGTGCGGCGTTTCATCGCCCCATGGGCGATCCCAGTCGGCGCTGTAGAGGCGCTGCACGCCCTGGAACAGCAGGCGATTTGGCTCGCCGTCGATCCACAGCATGCCTTTATAGCGCATCAGTTGTTCGGCGAAGGAGAGCAGCAGGTTTTCCATCACCCGTGAAACTTCACTGATATCCACCGGATAGTCGAGCTCGACCACAATCGACGAGACGTCGTTCTGTTTTTCTGCCACAAAATGAAAGCGCGGTGTGGCGCTGACAACCTTCTCTTCCAGCATAAAACCGCTGGTATTAAAGAGCAGGCTTAAATCGATATCGCCGTGGATGACGGTATAAATTGGCGCCCGCGCGTTAATGCGCGCCAGCCGTTCGCGCAGCTTTTCGGTGTCGCCGGCGACGTCGGTTTTGGTTAACAGAATCCGGTCCGCGTAGCCGACCTGCGACTGGGCAATGGTAAACTGATCCATCTGCTGGTCGGCATGGACGGCGTCGACCAGGGCAATCACGCCGTCCAGCAGATAGCGTTCGCAAAGCGCCTCGTGGGAGAAAAAGGTCTGAATAATCGGCCCTGGGTCGGCCATGCCGGTGCATTCAATCACCAGTCGGTCGAAGGCAATCTCGCCGCGATCGCGGCTGTCGAGCAGATCGAGCAGGGCATCTTCCAGTTCGTTGGAGCGCGTGCAGCAAATACAGCCGTTGGTCAGGGTTTTAATCTGCGTGGCGCGGTCGCCGATCAATTGATCGTCAACGGAAACTTCGCCAAATTCATTTTCAATCACGGCGATTTTGAAACCGTGCTGCTCATTAAGGATGTGGCGCAACAGGGTGGTTTTTCCTGCGCCGAGAAAACCGGTTAATAGGGTGACTGCAATCGGTGCCATTATTGCCTCCATTAACAGCAGCGTACGCCGCCTTTGCCGTCGCCGCCGTAGCGGGCCTGCTGGCGTTCGCGGAAGAATTCTTCATAAGTCATGTACGGCTGATCCGGATGGTTGGTTTGCATATGGGTGACGTAGTTGTCGTAATCCGGAATGCCGATCAGCATTTTCGCCGCCTGACCGAGATATTTTTTTGCCTGACCTAAGTTACCAAACATTGTAAGTTCCAGATAACGAATAAAGCCGGATGGCGACTCGCGCCTTATCCGGCCTACGTTAATGCGCTTTTTGTAGGCCGGATAAGCGTAGCGCTATCCGGCATCAGGGTTAATGATGTGACGAGGTCTTCACGCCGCCTTCCGGTACCGGCACGTACGGGGTCTCTTTGTCGGTACGCACCTTATTGTTGCGAACATTGAGCCAGGTTTTGATGCCGTAGAAGATGATGCTGTACACCACCACCAGGAACAGAATGCTCAGGCCGGCGTTGGTGTAGTTGTTAACCACGATATGGTTCATGTTGGCGATCTGCTGTGCGGTCAGCTCGCCGCCGGCTGCAATCTTCTCTTTATACTGCTGAGCCATAAAGAAGAAGCCTTCCATCTGCGGATTGCTGCTGAACAGCTTCAGGCCCAGCGCCCAGGTGGTGCACAGCAGCAGCCATGCAGCCGGGATAACGGTGACCCAGATATATTTGGTGCGCTGCATCTTGACCAGCACGACGGTGCCAAGCACCAGCGCCACCGCGGCCAGCATCTGGTTAGAGATACCGAACAACGGCCACAGGCTCTTCACGCCGCCCAGCGGGTCGACCACGCCCTGATACAGCAGGTAGCCCCACAGCCCGACGCAGCCGGCGGTACCGATAATACCGGCGACCAGCGAGTCGGTTTTTTTCAGGAACGGCACGAAGTTACCCAGCAGATCCTGCAGCATAAAGCGGCCTGCGCGGGTACCCG
Source organism: Klebsiella sp. CN_Kp104 (assembly GCF_040064515.1). NCBI lineage: Bacteria > Pseudomonadati > Pseudomonadota > Gammaproteobacteria > Enterobacterales > Enterobacteriaceae > Klebsiella > Klebsiella sp. CN_Kp104. The sequence continues at coordinate 50,462 of NZ_JBEAII010000033.1, forward strand.
CATCCAGCGCGGTGAGGATAAACAGCGCTTCAAACAGGATACCGAAGTGGTACCAGAAGCCCATATCCGCCATCGGGATGATTTTATGGAACACATGGGCGATACCAACGGCTAGCGTCGGCGCGCCGCCGGCGCGGTTCAGGACTGAAGGTTCGCCGATATCTTTCGCCGTCTGCAGGATCTGCTCAGGTGAAATCACGAAGCCCCAGGAGCTGACGGTCGCCGCCGCGTGGACGGTGACTTCTTTCAACTGCGCTGCGATCATCGCCACGTTTTCACCGCCCATTTCATGCAGGTTAGGCATGACGATGCCAAGGCCTGCCGGCGGGGTGTTCATCGCGAAGTAGAGGCCCGGTTCGATAATCGAGGCCGCAACCAGCGCCATGACTGCAACAAAGGATTCCATCAGCATCGCGCCGTAGCCGATAAAGCGGGCGTCGGTTTCGTTGGCCAGCAGCTTCGGCGTGGTGCCGGAGGCGATCAGCGCGTGGAAGCCGGAGACCGCGCCGCAGGCGATGGTAATAAACAGGAACGGGAACAGCGCGCCTTTCCACAGCGGGCCGGTACCATCAATGTACTGGGTCACTGCCGGCATTTTCAGGTCCGGGTTGAGGATAACAATCCCCAGCGCCAGGCCGACGATCACGCCGATTTTCAGGAAGGTGGCCAGATAGTCGCGCGGCGCCAGAATCAGCCATACCGGCAGCAGCGCGGAAATGAACGCGTAGCCAATCAGGGTAAAGGTGATAGTGGTATCTTTAAAGGTCAACGCCGGGCCCCAGTACGGGTCGTGGGCAATGATGCCGCCGAACCAGATGGATGCCACCAGCAGTACGATACCGATCACCGACACTTCACCCACGCGCCCTGGACGCAGGAAGCGCATGTAGATACCCATAAACAGGGCGATAGGCACCGTCGAGCAGACGGTAAAGACGCCCCACGGGCTTTCCGCCAGCGCTTTCACCACGATGAGCGCCAGTACCGCGAGGATGATGATCATAATCAGGAAGCAGCCGAACAGGGCGATAGAACCCGGTACCGGCCCCATTTCCTGTTTAATCATCTCGCCCAGCGAGGCGCCGTTACGCCGCGAGGAGATAAACAGTACCATGAAGTCCTGTACCGCGCCCGCCAGCACCACACCGGCCAGCAGCCAGAGGGTGCCCGGCAGATAACCCATCTGCGCGGCCAGTACCGGGCCAACCAGCGGGCCGGCCCCGGCAATGGCGGCAAAATGGTGGCCAAACAGCACGTAGCGGTTGGTCGGCACGTAGTTCAGGCCATCGTTATTAATGACCGCTGGCGTCGCGCGCGTTGGGTCAAGTTTCATCACCTTCTGCGCGATATACAGGCTGTAATAACGGTAGGCGACGAGGTACACGGAAACCGACGCGACGACGATCCACAGGGCACTGACGTGCTCACCGCGGCGCAACGCGACGACTGAGAGGCAAAATGCCCCGATGATTCCGAGAATCACCCAGGGTATGTGCTTGAGTAGTTTTTTGGTATCCATAGTAAAACCTGGCGTTAATTAGATTAATAATTGGCCGAAGCCGTCTGGTTTTGTGTTTGGGTTGGTGGAGGTATTGATTAGCTAGGCTGCCTCCGATCTTGCCAGAACGCCGCGCGCGTAAAGTTGGGTAAATCGGTGAGTGGTTATATGCGGGGTTAAGCGGTCGCTAGCCGGGGTAAGCGGTTGGCTATGAAGTGAGCAAGAGGGAAATATGTGATTGAGATCACGGGGTATTGTCGTGTGTCGCGAGGCATACCTGCGTCAGAATATATCAATTCAAACTCATTTTTCTCATTTCATAATGACTTCACATTTTATGTCGGTTACTGAAATATATTCACTAATCCGATGAAAATAGCCTGTCATTGATGAAATTTCCGCTGAATTATTGTTGCGGTGATTGCCTTGTTAATATGAGTTGATATTTATACACGTTTGAATGTATTTAAAGGCTATAACTTTTCGTTGTATCCAACATGGATGGTTTTGGCTTTAATAATAATGAATAAATGGAACTTAATTCATAAAGTTTTTATTATCTCTGTGCTACCTGTTTGGGTTTACGCCGCGCCTGTGGATACCGTACGTGAACAGCAGTTCATCAATCAGCAGCAGCGCCAGCAGGCGCTGGAAAACCAGCTCGCGCCGCCGTCACCGGATATTCATTTATCAGCGGAAGAAATAAATACCGATGATGGTTTATTTCCCGTGGAACAACCTTGCTTTGCTATTTCTCAGGTTATTTTGCAGGGCGCTGAAGCCTTACCGCATTGGCTTCCGCTCCAGCGCCAGACAAATAAAGCGATTGGGCGTTGTCTGGGAGGGAAGGGCATTAATCTACTGATGGCCCAGTTGCAGAATATATTAATCGATCGCGGTTATATCACCAGCCGGATCCTTGCCCCGCAGCAGGATTTAAAAAGCGGTGTTTTGCGCCTGGTGGTGATGCCGGGTTATATCCGTGAAGCCAGACTTACGGAGGACAGCGATGATTATCTGTGGCTGGCGAGCGCGTTTCCGGCGACTGACGGGAAACTACTGGATCTGCGCGATATTGAACAGGGGCTGGAAAACTTGCAGCGCCTGCCGACGGTACAGGCCAGCATGGAAATTGTTCCGGGCGAAACGCCTGGGCAAAGCGATATTGTCATTAACCGCCGACAGGAACGCTTCTGGCGCGTCGACGCCTCGCTCGATGATTCCGGCTCTAATGCCACCGGCCGCTATCAGGGGAACCTGACGCTGTCACTGGATAACCCGCTAGCCTTAAGCGATCTTTTTTACCTTTCCGGCTCACATAACCTCGACGGCAACGGCGGTAAATCCTCAAAGAACCTGACCGGCCACTATTCGATTCCGCTGGGTTACTGGCAGCTCGGATTAACCGCCAGCCAGTACGATTATGTGCAAACCGTGGCGGGGGCCAACGGCGATTACCAGTACAGCGGTAAAAGCAAGAACGTTGATTTCCAGATGAGCCGCGTACTGCACCGTAGCGGTAGTCAGAAGACCACGCTTAGCGCCGATGTGTTAGCCCGCGAGCAGCGCAACTTCATTAACGACACCGAGATTGCCGTTCAGCGGCGGCAGACGGCGGCCTGGAAGCTTGGTCTGCAGCATCGCCATTACCTGGGCAACGCCACTCTCGATGCCGGAGCGAGCTATCAGCGCGGTACCCGCTGGTTTGGCGCTCAGCCCGCGCCGGAAGAGCAGTGGGGAGAAGCAACCGCCCTCAGCAAAATCCTGCAATTCAATGCTCAGCTCAATTTGCCTTTTGCCCTGGGCGGGCAAAATTTTCGCTTTACCAGCCGCTATCAGCGGCAGATGAGCAGCACGCCGCTGACTTCGCCGGATATGTTTTCCATCGGCAACCGCTGGACGGTACGCGGCTTTGACGGCGAGCGCACCCTGACCGCCAGTCACGGCTGGTATGTACGTAACGATATCGCCTGGTCGACTCCGTTGCCGGGGCAGGAGTTTTATCTGGGGGCGGATTACGGCGAAGTCGGCGGCGCAGGCAGTGAAACGCTGGTGGGCAAACACCTCGCCGGGGGCGTGGCAGGGCTGCGCGGCCAGTACCAGCGCGCCAGCTACGACCTGTTCGCCGGTATCCCTTTAGCCAAACCCGATGGCTTTAAAACCGACCCGGCGACGTTTGGTTTCAGCGTCAGCTGGAGCTACTGACTTTACTCACGCGCCGCCCGGCGGCGCGTGCTGCGCACATGGACGATCTTCCGCGCCGCGGTGGACAACGGATGACGAGTAACGGCAATGAATAAACGCTTTTATCGAATCGTATTTAATAAGGCTCGCGGGATGCTGATGGTGGTGGCGGAAACGACCCGCTCTCATCGGGCTGGCGTGTCGCCGCAATCCGGCGCCGACGCGCGAACCGGGTCGACGCTGACGTCCACCCTGGCGCCGCTGGCCTTTAGCTTTCTGCTCGCTTTTTCCTGTCTCACTCCGGCTCAGGCGGCGATTGTCGCCGATAACCATGCGCCCGGCGGCCAGCAACCGCAGATCGCCAATAGCGCCAATGGCACGCCGCAGGTCAATATTCAGACACCGAGCGGCGCAGGCGTTTCACGCAACGTCTACAGCCAGTTTGATGTCGATGGGCGCGGCGTGGTGCTGAATAACAGCCACGCTAACACTTCAACCCAACTGGCCGGGATGGTCGCCGGCAATCCGAATCTGGCGAAAGGGGAAGCCAGAGTGATCCTCAACGAGGTGAATACCCGCGATCCGAGCCGGCTGAATGGCTATATCGAGGTTGCCGGACAAAAAGCGCAGGTGGTTATCGCTAACCCTGCCGGAATTAGCTGCGACGGCTGCGGGTTCATCAATGCCAACCGCGCGACGCTGACGACAGGCCAGGTGCAGTACGGTAACGGGCAGATTAGCGGTTATGATGTCAATCGCGGCGAAATTATCGTACAGGGCGGCGGCCTTGATGCGAGCTCGGTAGACAGCACAGACCTGCTCGCCCGCGCGGTGAAAATCAACGCCGGGGTTTGGGCGCAGGAGCTAAAGGTCACCGCAGGGCGTAATCAGATCGATGCGGCGCACAGCCGAACGACGGCAAAATCAGCCGACGGCAGTGCGCTGCCTGCGGTGGCGATAGACGTCAGCGCCCTGGGCGGGATGTACGCCCATAAAATTCGTCTTGTCGGTACCGAGCGCGGCGTAGGCGTTCACAATGCCGGCAATATCGGCGCGGCGGCGGGGGATGTAGCAATCAGCGCTGATGGCTCGCTCAGCAACAGCGGCGTGATTCAGTCCGCGCAGAATCTGCAACTGTCCGTTAAGGGCGATCTTCACAACCAGGGGCAGCTGTACGCCGGAAAAGATAGCGTGGTGACGGCCAGCGCGACGCTAACCAATGACGGCATGATCGCCGCGCAAGGCGATACGCGGATTGCCGCCAACGCTTTGCGTAGCGCGCAAAACAGTACGCTCGCCGCCGGATTAAATAGCGATGGTTCTACCGCCAGCAGCGGCGCGCTGACGCTGAATAGCCAGAGCTCGCTGGCGCTGAATGGCCGCAATATGGCGGCAGGAACGCTGACGGCGCAGGGCAGGACGGTGGATCTTGATAACAGTCGAACCTCGGGGGCGCGGATCGTGGTCAGCGCCGTGTCCGGCGATATCACCACCCGAGATGCGGTGGTGGCGGCCAGCGAAAAACTGCAGTTGGCCACCAGCGGCAAACTCAACAACCACAGTGGCCTGTTGACGGCCAGCCAGCTTGAGCTGAAAGCAATGGCGCTGGATAACCAACAGGGCGTAATCCAGCAGACGGGCGAGGACGATCTACGCCTTGATTTTCGTGCGGGATTGGATAACCGCGGCGGTGAGATTGCCAGCAACAGCCATGCTTTGACGCTCAGCACCAGCCAGTTGCTCAATCAAAACGGAACGCTGCTGCATACCGGCAGCAGCGGCATGTCTATTACCAGCGAAGGCGCGCTGGACAATGGCGAAGGCACTATTGCCGCTAACGGCAATATCGTTTTGCACTCCGATAACATTAATAATCGCAGCGGTAAAATCAGCACGACGCAGGGCAATGCTCAGCTCACTACGCGTCACGAGCTGGAAAATTCGCAAGGGAATATCGTTGCTGGCGGCAGCCTTTCTCTACAAGTGGCCAGCCTTCGGAACCAGCAGGGGCAATTGATTGCGGCGCAGGGCGACCTGGCCATGAGCGCTGAAGGAGGGCTGGATAACCGCGAAGGCGTTCTTGCCGCAAATGGCAATATCAAGCTTGATGCCGACAATCTGACCAACCATGACGGAAAAATCAGCGCGGCGCAGGGCGACATTCAGCTCACTGCGCGCCATGGGGTGGATAACTCGCAGGGGAATATCATCGCCAGCGGCGATATCCAACTCCAGGCTGAAAATCTTACTAATCGTCACGGGCAGATAGGCACGGCGCAGCGGGGCAGCGTCAACCTGACGACGAGCGGTTTACTGGATAACCAGCAGGGCACTATTACCGCCTTTGATGCCCTGGGTATTCAGAGCGCCACCGTTGATAACCGGCAGGGAGAACTGCAGTCCGGCGGTAATCTCAATATTACCATCCACAACCGGGGGCTGGATAACCGGCAGGGGCAGATCGTCTCCGCCGCCGCTCTGGAAATAGCAGGCGTCAACCTGGCGTTGGCTAATACGGGCGGAATGTTACTTGCCGCGAGCAAACTTAGCCTCGATGCCGATTCCCTCAGCGGCGATGGCGAGGTGCTCTCTCAGGGCGATATGTCGCTCACGTTGCGTCAGGCGTTTCATAACGCCGGGAGGATCATCGCCAACGGCAACCTGCAGTGGAATCTCTCCGGACTGGGACTGATTAATCAGGGGGTTATCAGCGCCGGCCGGGCGCTCAATATCTATGCGGCAAAGCTGGATAACCGTCAGGAAGGTGAAATCAGCGCTGGCGAGAACCATTTGACGGTCAGCGGCGAGTTGGTCAATCGGGGGCTGATTGACGGTGGTTTAACCCATATTGTCGCCACGACGTTAACCAATATCGGCAGCGGGCGCCTGTACGGCGACGCCGTCGCGCTGCAGGCGGCAACGCTGACTAACGCCGCGGAGAACGGCGTGGCGGCGACGATTGCCGCACGGGCATCACTGGCAATGGGCGTCGGCACGCTCAATAACCAGGATCACGCGCTAATCTACAGCGACGGTACGCTCGCTATTGGCGGCCAGCTTGCCGAAGACGGTTCGCTCAGCGGCCGGGCGGGAGTGTTTAATAACCACAGCGCAACGCTTGAGTCCGCCGGTGATATGGCGCTCGATATCCAACAAATCAATAACTACAACGACCATCTGGTGACGAAAGATGTGATGGTCGAGCAGTCATGGCGCCATGAAGCGGCGCTGAAAGGATCGGTACAGCGCTTCGACTGGTCGCTGGTCGATACCAGCCATAAAAATAAATACGGCGTTCACGACGCCATCATGCCGGACGGTAGCCGCGGCGATGAGTTCTATGAATACCAGTACCAGCGTACCGTTGTGGAAACGCAGGTGGTGGAAAGCGATCCTGGCAAAATCCTCTCCGGCGGCCAGCTCATCATCAACAGCGATAAGCTGAATAACTACGATAGCCAGATTATCGCCGGAGGAGCGCTCGGTGGCGTGATTGGCGAACTAAACAACGTCGCCACGACCGGTAAACGGGTGACCACCGACGTCGGCACCCAGACCCGTTGGTATGAGAAAAAGACCAGCCGCCCGTTTGGCGGCACCAAAACCAGCCAGGGGAAAAAAAGCAGCGAATATGAACCGACGCCGACGGTTCAGACCATCGATTTGCAAACCATGAAGTGGCAGGGCAATACCCAAATTGATGGCCATAGCGGTGTGATTAATCCGCGCGATCGCGCCGATGAAACAGGCGAAATACCCGCCGGACGACTGGTGGAAGTGACGCCGGTTAACGCTGACGGAACGGTTATTCGCGTCGTCACGCCGGATACCCGGCTTCCTGTCAGCAGTCTGTATCAGATCGACCCGCAGGCTAAAGCAGGCTATCTGGTGGAAACCGATCCGCGTTTTACCAACGGTAAAGCGTGGCTCGCCAGCGACTACATGCAAAATCAGCTGGGCGTTGATCAGGCGATGAAGCGGCTTGGCGACGGCTATTACGAACAGCGGCTGGTGCGTGAGCAGATCGTTAAGCTGAGCGGCGGGCGCTACCTGCAGGGCTACAGTAACGATGAAGAGCAGTATCGGGCGCTGATGGACGCGGGCGTCGCCTTCGCCAAACAGTACAACCTGACGGTCGGGGTGGCGCTGACGCCAGCGCAGATGGCGCTGCTGACCAGCGATATGGTCTGGCTGGTCGCCAGAGAGGTCACGCTAACGGATGGCTCCGTGCAGCAGGTGCTGGTGCCGCAGGTTTACGCGCGGGTTAAAGCGGGCGATCTCGATGGCAGCGGCGCGTTGCTTGGCGGTGAAAACGTGGCGTTCAGCGTGAGCCGTGATGTGACCAACAGCGGGCACATCCAAAGCCGCGGCGTGACGCAGCTAACCGCGGAAAACATTCATAACAGCGGCTATATCGGCGGCAACCAGCTCACGCTAAACGCGCGTACTGATATCAACAATATTGGCGGAACGCTGCAGGGCGGCGATAGCCTGATCGCGCAAGCCGGGCGTGATATCAACAGCGCCAGCACCCTCGGCGGAGGCCCAGATAACATCAGCCTCGATCGGCCTGCGGGGATTTATGTTCAGAAGGAAAACGGCCAGCTGGGGCTGCAGGCGTTACATAACATTAATCTGACGGCAAGCATGGTGAGTAACAGCGCGGCGGGCAGCCAGACGCAGATTATCGCCGGCAACGATCTCAACCTGCAGACGCTCGCCACCACCCATAGCGAAAGCGGAAGCTGGGGGAAAGGCAACGATCGTTCCTTGACCCAGCGTAGCGATATCGGCACGCAAATTAACGGCGGCGCGGTGGCGCTGTCCGCCGGCCACGATATTAATGCCCGCGCCGCCAGCGTGACGGCGACCAGCAGCCTGACGGTTGCCGCCGGCAATGATATTAACCTCAGCAGCGGCGAGTCCTCATGGCACCTGACGGAAAACAGTCATCAAAGCAGCAGCGGCCTGCTGGCTCGCCGCTCGCTCACCACTCACGATGAAGTGTGGGCACAGAACGCCATCGGCAGCAATTTTAGCGGTGACAGTATTGTGATGCAGGCCGGGCGCGACCTGCTGGTGTCCGGCAGCAGTGTTGCCGGCACCCAGGACGTCAACCTTGTGGCGGGGCGTAACCTGACCATCACCACCGCCGAGGAAAGTCGCCAGGAAAACCATCTACGTAAAGAGAAACATAGCGGCTTTTCCGGCACCGGCGGTGTTGGCTTCAGCGTCGGCAGTTCGTCGCTGAAAGCCACCGATGTAACGACGGCGCTGAGTAGCGCCGCCAGTACCGTCGGAAGCTCACAGGGCAACTTGAGCCTGAGCGCCGGCAATGTGTTGACGGTTCAGGGATCTGACCTGGTGGCCGGCAACAATATGGCGTTGACCGGTAAAACCGTAAATATTCTGGCAGCGGAAAACCAGAGTACCCAGACCCATACCGTGGAGCAGAAAACCAGCGGCCTGACGCTGGCGTTATCCGGGATGGTGGGCAGCGCCATTAATACCGCGGTTTCCAGCGCCAACCAGGCCAGCACCGAGAGCAATGGCCGTCTCGCCGCGCTGAGCGGGCTGCAGTCGGCATTATCGGGCGTACAGGCGTATCAGGCATCGCAGATGCAGACTGCGGATTCCAGTCCGGAGAGCATGATAGGGATCAACCTTTCCTGGGGTAGCCAGTCCTCGAAATCCACTCAGCGACAAACGCAGAACACCAGCCGCGGCAGCAGCCTGATGGCCGGCAACAATCTCAGCATTATCGCCACGGAGACGGATATCAACGTTGAGGGCAGCCAGCTGCAGGCCGGCGGCAGCGCGTTGCTCAATGCCGCGCGCGATGTGAATTTATTCTCTGCGGAGAACGCCAGCACCCTGAGCGGTAAAAACGAGAGCCATGGGAGTTCGTTTGGCGTCGGTATTAACTTCGGTCAGGGCGCGAACGGGCTGACGGTCAGCGCCAGCGCCAACGCCGGGAAGGGCCACGAGAAGGGCAACAGCCTGACGCATAACGAAACGACCCTCAGCGCCGGTGAGCGGGTGACTATCGTCAGCGGTCGCGATACGACGCTGACCGGGGCGCAGGTGAGCGGTCATCAGGTGACAATGGACGTCGGGCGTAACCTGACGCTGACCAGCGAGCAGGACAGCGATAACTACGATTCGAAGCAGCGTAGCGGCAGCGTGGGGGCGAGCGGCAGCATGGGCGGCGGTTCGGGGTCTCTTAACCTGAGCCAGAGCAAAATGCACAGCACCTGGGCGTCGGTGGAGGCGCAGACGGGGATTTTTGCCGGTGAGGGTGGTTTTGATGTGAAGGTGGGCGGGCATACGCAGCTGAATGGCAGCGTGCTGGCGAGCACGGCGGCGGCGGAGCTGAACCGGCTGGATACCGGGACGCTGGGTTTCCGGGATATTAAAAACTATGCCGAGTACAGCGTGGAGCAGCAGAGCGCGGGAGTGAGCACGAGCGGTAGCGTGGCGGGGCAGTTTCTCGGGAATGCGGCCAGCGGTCTGCTGATGGGGGCGAACGGCAGCGGCAGCGACAGTTCGCTGACGCGGGCGGCGGTGAGCGAGGGCAGTATCGTTATCCGCGACGGTGCGAATCAGCAGCAGGACGTGACGGGGTTAAGCCGGGATGCGGCGCATGCGAACCAGACGCTGAGTCCGATATTTGATAAGGAGAAAGAGCAGAACCGGCTGGCGACGGCGCAGAAGATAGGTGAAATCGGGCGCCAGGTGAGTGATGTGCTGGTGACGCAGGGCAAGCTGAACGCGCAGGCGGCGCAGAGCGACCCGGCGGCGCGGGCAGCGGCGCGGGCGAAGCTGGTAGCGGGAGGGAATGGCAGTCCGAGCGAGGAGCAAATCAGCGCGCAGGTGAGCCGGACGGCGACGGCGGACTACGATACGGGCGGAAAGTACCAGAAGGTGGCGCAGGCGGTAACGGCGGCGATGCAGGGGCTGGCGGGGGGCAACCTGGCGCAGGCGGCGAGCGGGGCAGTGAGTCCGTATGTGGCGGAAATCATTCACAGCCAGACGACGGACAGCGCGACGGGTAAGGTGAATGTGGAAGCCAATGCGATGGCGCACGCGGTGTGGGGAGCGATAGCGGCGGCATCGGGAAATAACAGCGCGCTGGCGGGAGCCGCGGGCGCGGTGAGCGGCGAGCTGCTGGGGCGCTGGATAGCGGCGGAATACTATCCGGATGTTAAGACAGAAGAGCTGTCGGAAGAGCAGAAGTCGACGATAAGCGCGCTGAGTACGCTGGCGGCGGGACTGATGGGGGGACTTAGCGGAGGCAGCAGCGCGGATGCGGTGGCGGGTGCGCAGGCCGGGAAGAATGCGGTGGAGAATAATGCTTTCGGAGCGAGTGCTGGAACAAACCTCGGGTTCTGGTTCAGCCAGACGCCAGACTGCGATACAGACTGTAAAGGAAAACTTGCAGAAAATGTGGCAAAAGGGAATGCAGTAGTATCAGCCCATCTGGCAGGTACTGTTGGGTTAGGTATATTGCCGAAGGGGGCTCTGATAACAGCAGCCATCGGTGGCGGAGCCAATACTGCAATACAATATGCCACGACTCGTGAAGTGAATTACACAGATGCGTTGATAGCGACTTGGGTTGGAGCAGCAACCTCAAAAACTGGTTGGTTAGGAACTGTGGGATGGAATGCGGCAGGTGGAGCGACATCAAGTTATATTAAAGGGGATGACCCCATCGTTGGGGCTATAACAAGTAGTGTTGGCTCGGGATTAGGATATGGGGTTGGTAAGTATATCTTGAAGCCCTCTGTAAATTCAGCGGGAAAGTGGATAACAGGAGGCTGGGATCCCAAGTTTGATCACAACTGGCTCAAATACACTGAAATCAAAGGTCAACTTGGTCTATCTAAGGAAATGTTACCAAGTAGAATACCAACCTCTACTAGTAATATGGGTTCATCTATTACATCAGAGATGACAGGAACTGAAATGAAAAAAATAATTGAAGATAAATACTCTAATGGCGGGAAATGATGAAGTCATTGTTTTTTGCTTTCTTTATCATAGCTGTTTCTATGTTTTCCGGAGTTATAATAGCTGAAGTATCATATTTTCTTTTACTGTTTATTAAATATTTGGCGTATGGATACATTGAGACAGAATGTTCTGAAATATTAAAGGGTTTGAAAATTGGTGGGGTTGGAGGTGGGGTATTGGGTTGTGGGATCATTTTATCCAAACTTATTAAAGTAAAGGGGTTTTAGTCAGTTATAACTTGAACCAGGTTCTTATGAAATACAGACGGGTAGTGTTTTCAGTCGTCGGTTTTACCCAAATGCTTACATTCGCTCTTAGTTATCAGTGAACCGCCGATACGGGCGGAAAGTATCAGAAGGTGGCGCAGGCGGCGAGCGGGGCAGTGAGTCCGTATGTAGCGGAAATCATTCACAGCCAGACGACGGACAGCGCGACGGGTAAGGTGAATGTGGAAGCCAATGCGATGGCGCACGCGGTGTGGGGAGCGATAGCGGCGGCATCGGGAAATAACAGCGCGCTGGCGGGAGCCGCGGGCGCGGTGAGCGGCGAGCTGCTGGGGCGCTGGATAGCGGCGGAATACTATCCGGATGTTAAGACAGAAGAGCTGTCGGATGAGCAGAAGTCGACGATAAGCGCGCTGAGTACGCTGGCGGCGGGACTGATGGGGGGACTTAGCGGAGGCAGCAGCGCGGATGCGGTGGCGGGTGCGCAGGCCGGGAAGAATGCGGTGGAGAATAACCTGATGGGTGGGAACGAATGGAGCCAGGGTGAGAAAGCCAGAGAGCATGGCGCAGATGTTCTCTCATGCGCAGATAACCCGTCTGGTGAAGCCTGCCAGCGAGGAATTGCTGAGAATAAAGCTTATGCAGGTGCGTTGGCTTCAGCGGGGCTAATCTATCTGCCGGGAGGAATGCAGATTACTGGCGCGATAGGCGGAACGGCAAATGCTGGTATCCAGTATCTTATTAATGGAGAAGTTAATCCAACGGATGTGCTCATTGCGACGTATGTTGGAGCATTTACTGCAAATACGGGAGCCTGGGGAACCGTGGGCTGGAATGCGGCAGGTGGTGCAACATCCAGCTATCTGAACGGTGATGATCCATTTAAAGGTGGCGTAATAAGTGGTGCCGCTTCGGGTATCGGTTATGGAATAGGTAAAGTTGCCAAAATTTCATTAGATAAATGGGTTAATCCTGCATGGAAAAATTACGAGTGGGTTAATTTGGAGATGGGAATAAGCAAACCATTACCTTTATCACCGATACCTGGAATATCTGGGAACGCTATATCATCAATCATTACAGAAGCAACAGGACAAGGTGGCTCTAAAACTACTAATAATTTGTGGAAGAGAACTGAAAATGAAAAATGATTTTTACCGTTGGCTCACTGTTTTCACTGTTCTGATGATAATCATGAGCTTGAGTTCATTTCTTGCACTTTTTATTAAGCCAATTATTTTTTATTTCGAAACAGGAACTATTAATGTTTCAGTTATTAATTATTTGTTTTTGAGTATAAAAATTGGCTCGTTTGTTAGCGGGGTAATAGTCATTGGTTTATGGATTAAACATCGATTTAATATCCACTAATATAGCTATTTAAAAAGATCCCGGCGCCAGTGCCGCGATCCTATCCATATAATAAACTACGATACGGGCGGAAAGTACCAGAAGGTGGCGCAGGCGGCGAGCGGGGCAGTGAGTCCGTATGTGGCGGAAATCATTCACAGCCAGACGACGGACAGCGCGACGGGTAAGGTGAATGTGGAAGCCAATGCGATGGCGCATGCGGTGTGGGGAGCGATAGCGGCGGCATCGGGAAATAACAGCGCGCTGGCGGGAGCCGCGGGCGCGGTGAGCGGCGAGCTGCTGGGACGCTGGATAGCGGCGGAATATTATCCGGACGTTAAGACAGAAGAGCTGTCGGATGAGCAGAAGTCGACGATAAGCGCGCTGAGCACGCTGGCGGCGGGACTGATGGGGGGACTTAGCGGAGGCAGCAGCGCGGATGCGGTGGCGGGTGCGCAGGCCGGGAAGAACGCGGTGGAGAATAACTTCTTGGGGCCGGAGAGCCGAGAGAAACTGGACAAAGCCGTTGAAAACCAGCAGAACGGTAAAGACCTGCTGGCAGCCTCAAAAGAAATCGTCCGGCAAAACAATATTGACCGTCACAGCGACGAACTGCTGGGTAAATTCCAGACAGACCCACAGTCGATGACGGAATCTGAGCGTCAACAGCTTGCGGCCTACCTGAATGTCTATGGTTATGAGCTACAGAACAGCTACGGACTTAGCCCGGAGAAAGCACAACAGTTAGTAAACTCGTTACTCAGCGGTGAACCGGCCTTAAAACCAAGTCCGGGGTATCCCGGCGGCGGCGGAGATACCAGTAGTTATTATGAAGCACTGGGTTATCTGAAAATGTATTCGGTACAATCCAGTCAGGCCGCGATGGGAACCGATGCGCTGTTGGCCCTGCCTGGTGGAGTAGGAACAGCTGCTCGCGCGACTTTAGCTGCCGGAGGTGCTTATCAGACAGGTACAGGTATTGGGCAGCTAATTGATGGTCAATATGGTGAAGGAACTTTAAATGTCGGTCTCGGCAGTGCCGCGATTTTTGGGAGTGTTGCTGGCCAGAGTGTTATTAAAAAGACAGATACAGGGATTTTCTCGCCAGAGAGCATAATAAGTTTACAAGAAAGCAGCCGTTCCACAGGGAAGAATATATTCCCGGTAGACATGTTTAAAATTAGCCCTGAAAACCTGAAGTATGTTGATATTCTTTCGCCAGAGGCGAGGCAACATATTTTATATGGTGAGAGCCTAACCACTGGTGGTCATATGTATCCCGGTAATCCGGGGGAAACTATTTTTCCACCAACCTGGTCAGCAAATAAAATCGTTCATGCTGTCGGTGACATAGCGACATCTCCTGATACCATGTGGTATGCACAAACGGGTACCGGTGGGCTTTATACTAAAGCGGGTAGACCATCCAGATGGGTGGCGTGGGAAACTCGCGATAATGTGCGTGTCCGGGTTGTATATGAACCAGCGAATGGTAAGGTTATTACAGCATTCCCGGATGCTGGATTAGTACCACCTACATTAAAGCCAGTGAAATAAAGGATATACAGTATGAGTATTAATAATAGAATTAGAATGTTAGGTGAAGGGCTAAAAGATCGAATAGATGCTTCAATCATTGATTTTGATTTAGAGTATATAGATCATTCAGAAAGTATCTTAGCGTTTGAAACACTATGTGATCATATTGCTGATTATGACGTGGTTATAACAAAAGATGAATACAATCAAGTTATCAATATTGCAAATGAGTTAAATTTAGAAATAGATAATAGGTATTTATATATTAATCCAGAAAATAAGAGATAAGGTTAAAGATCCCGATCGCCATGCCGGGATCCTTTTATCAGCCGTCAGCCTTACCCAAAATGCCTGTTCCCGCGCTTGTACACCGGCAGATCGCCGGTGTCATTCAGCCCCCCGGAAATGCCTTGACCCACTGGATCATCTTCGGCCTGTTGACGCCTGCGACACTCAGCCCTTCGGCGCAGCCCCACAGTTCGCGGGTGTTCTGGGCGGTGATGATGATGCAGTCCGGCGTCACCCGGATCCGGATCGGCATCCAGGCAGTAGAACTTGTAACAGATGGCGGGATGCGGAATGTCCGAATCAGCCCCTGAGCCATCAGGTGACAATGGACGTCGGGCGTAACCTGACGCTGACCAGCGAGCAGGACAGCGATA
>NZ_JBEAII010000034.1:0-62594 GCF_040064515.1 Klebsiella sp. CN_Kp104
AACCTGCGACCAATTGATTAAAAGTCAACTGCTCTACCAACTGAGCTAACGACCCACTCTGGCGTCGCTTTGGGCTTGTTCGATATCCCTTGGCAACGGCGGCATATATTACTGATTTCAGATTTCAGCGCAACTAAAATTTCGATAAAGATCACTTAACTGCTTGGGTTTCGTGCGACAAGACCAGAAATAACGCGATTTCTGGTCATGCCATAATCAACCCAGGGCGTTAAGACGTTTTTGCGCTTGTTTCGCACCATCGGTGCCAGGGAATTTGCTGACTACCTGCTGGTAAACCGCTTTCGCTTTCGCGGTGTCGCCTTTGTCCTGCATGATAACGCCGACTTTAAACATCGCATCCGGCGCTTTCGGGGATTTCGGATAGTTTTTCACCACTGAGGCAAAATAATATGCCGCATCGTCTTTTTTCCCCTTATTGTAGTTCAACTGTCCGAGCCAGTAGTTGGCGTTCGGCTGATAAGTTGAATCCGGGTACTTCTTGACGAAGTTCTGAAACGCCACCATTGCGTCATCCTGGCGGGACGAATCTTTAACCAGCGCAATAGCCGCGTTGTAATCGGTGTTGGCATCCCCGGTCATCGCAGGCGCCCCGGAAGACGCCGCTGGCGCCGTACTGGCGGCAGCCGAACTTTGATCGCCGGAAGACGACGGAGCCTGCGCCTGCGCGCCTGCCGCTGCTGCTCCGCCACCGCTCGTCAGCCCGTCGATCTGTTGCAGAATCTGCTTCTGGCGTTCGACAATCTGATTGAGCTGATACTGATTTTCCTGAATCTGACCGCGCAGGGAATCAATATCGCTTTGGTTATCGGAGAGTTGTTGCTGGAGTTGGGTTAAAAGCTGGCTGTGAGCATTGGAAATACGCTCAAGTTGAGTGACGCGGTCTTCGACCGAGCCTGAGCCGACACTACTGATTGGCGCCTGAGCAAAAGCGGCCCAGGGGGCCGCTATGCCAACCAGTAACGACAGACTCAATAAATGATGTCTGAAGTTACTGCTCATGCAATTCTCTTAGTAAACCAGTACGGCGCGACGGTTTTTGGCATATGCCGCTTCGTCATGACCCAGTACTGCAGGTTTTTCTTTACCGTAAGAAACGATGGAAATCTGGTCAGCAGAAACACCTTTGCCCTGCAGATACATCTTAACGGCGTTAGCACGACGCTCACCCAGAGCGATGTTGTATTCCGGAGTACCGCGCTCATCCGCGTGACCTTCTACGGTCACTTTGTAGGACGGGTTGCTACGCAGGAAGTTAGCGTGCGCATCCAGCATTGCAGCAAAGTCAGAACGGATATCGTACTTGTCCAGATCGAAGTAAACGATGTTGTTCTGCTGCAGCTGCTGCATCTGCAGACGAGCTTGCTCTTCGGAAGACATGTTGCCGCCGTTAGCGTTAGCGTCCATACCAGTGCCGGCACCCAGCATGCCTTCACCGCTCTGGTCGTTGCTGGCGTTCTTGTTGGAAGAACACGCCGCGATTGCCATAACCGGCAGAGCGATCATCAGCCCTTTCAGCACTTTGTTCAGTTGCATTTCTTTGATTCCTTTAATAATCAATTATTTATTATCACAGATACGGCGACCAGGCAGGGAATTTTACCTGTCCATCAGTTGCCGGAAGACGCGCTTTGAAACGCCCATCTGTAGAAACCAGATTCAGCACGGATCCCATCCCCTGAGAAGAGCTGTAGATTACCATAGTGCCGTTAGGTGCCAGACTTGGCGTTTCATCTAAAAACGTTGATGACAGAACCTGTACACCACCCGCTTCCAGATCTTGCTTAGCAATGTGCTGCTGACCGTTGGCCGAGCTTACCATTACCATAATTTTACCATCAGCGCTGACGTCAGCATCCTGGTTCTGCGAACCTTCCCAGGTAATACGCTGCGGCGTACCGCCGTTGATGTTGACTTTATACACCTGAGGACGGCCAGCCTGGTCGGAAGTAAACGCCAGGTTCTGGCTATCCGGGAACCAGCTCGGTTCGGTGTTATTGCTGCGACCGTTAGTCACCTGACGAATCTGGCCGGAGCCAAGGTCCATCACGTACAGATTCAGGCTACCGGTTTTCGACAGTGCGAATGCCAGTTTGCTGCCATCCGGCGAGAAGGCCGGCGCGCCGTTGTGCTGCGGGAAGGAGGCAATCTGACGGACTGCGCCATTCGCCAACGTCTGAACTACCAGCGCGGAGCGGCCGCTTTCGAAGGTCACATAGGCCAGTTTAGAACCGTCCGGAGACCATGCCGGCGACATCAGCGGCTGTGATGAACGGTGAACCAGGAACTGGTTGTAGCCGTCGTAGTCAGAGACGCGCAGCTCATACGGGAACTGACCGCCGTTGGTGCGAACCACGTAAGCGATACGGGTACGGAAAGCGCCTTTAATTCCGGTCAGCTTTTCGAATACCGCGTCACTGGCAGTATGTCCGGCATAACGCAGGTACTGCTTGGTCACTTTGAAAGAGCCTTGCGACAGGATGGTACCCGGCGCACCGCCGGTATCAACCAACTGATAGGCAACCTGGTAAGAACCGTCAGGGTTTGGCGTCACCTGGCCTACGACCACGGCGTCAACGCCCAGCGCGGACCATGCTGCAGGTTGCACTTCCTGAGCGCTACCCGGCTGCTGAGGCAGGCGCGAGCGATCCAGCGGGTTAAACTTGCCGCTGTTACGCAGGTCAGCCGCTACCACGCCGCCAATATCTTCAGGCGCAGCGCCTGGGCCAGCCCACTGGAATGGCACCACACCGATGGGGCGCGCCGAGTCCACCCCCTGGGTGATCTCGATGCGTACTTCTGCGTGCAGCACCGCCGCCCACAGCATCAAAAAACCAAATGCTACTCGTAATGCCTGCTTCATCATATCTCCCTTATCCGGGCGGAAAGCCCACGATAATTTAGCAGAATGTTAACAAACCCAAATACACAAAACTACCAAAACCCTGTGACTACCATAGATTGTTTTTCCCCGCTTGCACGGGGAAAAACGATTACAGTTTAAAGTCTAGTGTCGCATTTTTTATTTTCTCATAAACAGCCTGACTTGGCGGTTTAGGAATACTCGCAGTACGTGCTGCCGTTAATGCCGCCTGACACAGCGCAGGGTCGCCTCCTTCAGAGGTGATATCCTTTAATGTGCCGTCAGGCCCAAGGTTGATATGCAACACGCAACGCTTGCCTTGATAGAGGCTGGCATCATACAGGCGGCTTTGAATAGCCATCTGTATTTGCTTTGCGTATGCGCTGATATCAGCTCCCGTTGCCCCGCCGTTGGCGCCTGAGGCACCGCTATCTTTCGATGGCTGGCCGTTGCCTTTAGCGCCACCGCCGGTTTTCGGCGCATTCTTACCTGAGCTCAGGTCACCAAGCAGATCGTCAACACCGCTTGCTTCTTTAGCTGCAGCGGCTTTCTTGGCCGCGGCGGCCTTCGCGGCGGCGGCTTTGGCCGCTTTATCAGCCGCCGCTTTTTCTGCTGCGGCAGCTTTGGCGGCAGCGGCTTTTTCGGCTGCTGCGGCTTTTTCAGCAGCGGCTTTTTCCGCGGCAGCTTTCTGGGCAGCGGCTTTCTCAGCGGCGGCCTTTTCTGCCGCAGCCTGTTTCGCCGCTTCCTGCTGAGCTTTCTTCTCGGCCTGCTGCTGCGCTTTCTTCTCTGCATCCTGCTGAGCTTTTTTCGCAGCTTCCGCTTCGGCTTTCTTCTGCGCATCCGCGGCGGCTTTCGCCGCTTCGGCTTCCGCCTGTTTCTTCGCGTCAGCGGCTGCTTTGGCTGCCGCCTTAGCGGCAGCCGCTTCCGCGACTTTCGCCTGGGCATCGGCCTTAGCTTTGGCATCAGCAGCGGCTTTAGCGGCAGCTTCCTGCGCTTCTTTCGCCTGGGCATCTGCTTTCGCTTTTGCCGCGGCCGCCGCCTTGGCTGCCGCTTCTTCAGCCTGTTTTTGCTGCTCTTTCGCTTCTTTAGCCGCTTCCTGCGCCTGCAGACGTTCTTGTTCCATTTGCTTCAGGCGTTCCTGCTCGGCAGCCTGTTTTTCCCGCAGTTCCTCGGCCTGCTGCTGAGCCTGCTTTTCACGCTGCTCGGCCGCGCGACGCGCGCTGGACTGCTGTTGCTGCTGGCGGTTGTAGTTGTTGACTACCGCGCCAGGATCGACCATCACCGCATCAATGGACGAACCTCCGCCGCCGCCGGAAGTATCCAGATGCTCGTCGAACGAACTCCAGATCAGTAGCGCAATCAGAATGATGTGCAGCACCACTGAAACTATGATCGCTCGTTTAAGCTTATCGTTTTGTTCGGTTGCCTTTGACACTATCGGTTCCCAAAAACTGTTCGCCTGTTGCCGCTTAAAAGCAACGGCGGAATGCTATCGATATCCACCGCCGCTCGCTCCGCGGGCCGATTAAATAGGCTTGGTCATTAAGCCAACCGATTTAACCCCTGCGCTATGCAACAGGTTAAGCGCTTTAATGATTTCATCGTAAGGCACATCTTTCGCGCCACCGATAAGGAACACCGTCTTCTCGTTCGCTTCGAGTCGGCGCTTCGCTTCAGCAATGACCTGCTCCGGCGGCAGTTGGGACAACGTTTCCTGACCGACTTTCACGCTGTACTGCCCTACTCCGGAGACTTCAACGATAACCGGTGGTTCATCGTTGCTTTTCACCGCTTGCGACTCCGTGGCGTCCGGCAGATCGACTTCCACGCTCTGCGTAATAATCGGCGCTGTCGCCATGAAGATCAGCAACAGCACCAACAGGACATCCAGCAGCGGAACGATGTTAATCTCGGACTTCAGTTCGCGACGTCCGCGTCCACGTGCTCTGGCCATGGCTTACCCCTTATTGCTTTCGCTGCTGGTAAACGCCTGACGGTGCAGAATGGCGGTGAACTCTTCCATAAAGTTGTCGTAGTTCAGTTCAAGTTTATTCACGCGCTGGTTCAGACGGTTGTAGGCCATAACCGCCGGGATGGCGGCAAACAGACCGATTGCCGTGGCGATCAGCGCTTCCGCGATCCCCGGCGCAACCATCTGCAGTGTCGCCTGCTTCACCGCGCCGAGGGCGATAAAGGCGTGCATGATCCCCCAGACGGTACCGAACAGGCCGATATACGGGCTGATGGAACCCACGGTGCCAAGGAACGGAATATGCGTTTCCAGCGTTTCCAGTTCGCGGTTCATCGAGATACGCATCGCGCGCGACGCCCCTTCGACAATCGCTTCCGGCGCATGGCTGTTGGCACGATGCAGACGCGCGAACTCTTTAAAGCCGCTGTAAAAAATCTGCTCGGAACCGGCGAGGCTATCGCGACGGCCCTGGCTCTCCTGGTACAGGCGAGACAGTTCAATACCGGACCAGAACTTATCTTCAAACGCTTCGGCTTCGCGGCTGGCGGAATTGAGGATACGCGTTCTCTGAATAATAATAGCCCAGGAAGCGATAGAAAAACCAATCAAAATCAACATGATAAGTTTAACCAGAAGGCTCGCCTTCAGGAACAAATCAAGGATATTCATGTCAGTCACTGCTTAAACTCCGCGACAATAGACTTGGGAAGCGCACGAGGCTTCATTAAGAGTGGATCAACGCACACAATGAGAACTTCAGCTTCGTTCAAAACTGTATTCTCGGCGTTGACGATTCGCTGCGTGAAAACCAAAGAGGTGCCTCGCATCGAGGTAATTTCCGTCTGGATTTCGAGCATGTCGTCGAGTCTGGCGGGCGCAAAATACTCCAGCGTCATTTTGCGAACGACAAAGGCAACTCGTTCAGCCAACAGAACCTGCTGACTGAAGTGATGGTGGCGCAGCATCTCTGTGCGTGCTCTTTCATAAAAAGCGACGTAACTGGCGTGGTAAACCACACCACCGGCATCGGTATCTTCGTAGTAGACCCGGACCGGCCATCGAAACAGCGTTGTATTCACTTTACATCCCGGTAATGCAAAAAAAGAGTAGTGCTTTCAAACTTCGCTACTATACGCGCGGGAATCGTGGTTTGGAATGGGAGAAAGTAAACGGCGAGTAAATTTTTATGGGCTTATGCAAGCCCATGCGGTTAACAGACTTCTCTTATACTCTTATCTTTCAAAAGAAGAAAAAGATCAGGCCTGCAAAGAGAACAATATCAGCGATAAGCGGACAGAAAATCCCCTGCCAGTGCACGGCTTTCGGACGGAAGCCCACACCGTGAATGACGCCGGCGCACACCGCCCACATCAGCAAGAAACCATGCCAGATTTCAAGCCCACTGGTCTTCGCCGCAAAGCGCGACGGATCCCAGAAGATGCAGCCTGCCAGCAGCAGCGCCATTAATAAGGAAAGCGCCCTTAACGGGCGCTTGTCCATCATCGCGTAAAGGGTCGCGATAATTTTCATCAATGCTCTTCTTTACCTGCTTTGGTTGCTTCCACGTGCTCAAGCGCCAGCGCGGTAATCACCCCAAAGGCACAGGCAAGCAGCGTTCCCAAAATCCATGCGAAGTACCACATATATAGCTCCTTACCTTAGTACAGCGAGTGGGTGTTCTTTTCGATGTCTTCGCGGGTAATGCGGCCAAACATCTTCCAGTAACACCAGGTGGTGTAGCCGAGGATAATCGGCACAAACACGATAGCCACGTAGGTCATCACATTCAGCGTCAGCTGGCTGGAGGTGGCATCCCACATCGTCAGGCTCGCATTCAGCATCGTGCTGGACGGCATGATGAACGGGAACATCGCGATACCCGCGGTCAGGATGATGCAGGCCAGCGTCAGCGAGGAGAACAGAAACGCCATGGCGCCTTTATCTGCTTTTGTCGACGCGACGGTCAGCAGCGGCAGCACCACGCCCAAGGCAGGAATAGCCCACAGCGCTGGCATATTGTTAAAGTTAACCATCCACGCGCCAGCTTCACGCGCCACTTCTTTGGTCAGCGGGTTAGACGGGCCGGTATGATCCAGCACCGATTTCACCACGTAACCGTCGATACCGTAGTAGACCCATACGCCCGCCAGCGCGAAGCAAACCAGCGTCACCAGCGCCGCCACCGTGGAGACGGTGCGGGTGCGCAGATGCAATTCGCCTACGGTACGCATCTGCAGGTAGGTCGCGCCCTGCGTCAGGATCATCGCCACGCTGACGATACCCGCCAGCAGACCAAACGGATTCAGCAGCTGGAAGAAGTTGCCGGTGTAGTACAGACGCAGATACTCATCAATATGGAACGGTACGCCCTGCAGCAGGTTGCCGAAAGCCACGCCGATAACCAGCGGCGGCACAAAGCTCCCCACGAAGATGCCCCAGTCCCACATGTTGCGCCAGCGGGTATCTTCAATCTTGGAGCGGTAGTCGAAGCCCACCGGACGGAAGAATAAAGATGCCAGCACCAGAATCATCGCCACATAGAAGCCGGAGAACGCGGCGGCGTATACCATCGGCCAGGCAGCAAACAGCGCGCCGCCGGCGGTGATGAGCCACACCTGGTTTCCGTCCCAGTGCGGGGCGATGGAGTTGATCATGATTCGACGCTCGGTGTCATTACGACCGAGGAAACGGGTGAGCATGCCCACCCCCATGTCGAAACCGTCGGCGACGGCGAAGCCAATCAGCAGGATGCCGATCAGTAGCCACCAGATTAAACGCAATACTTCATAATCGATCATTTGACGACTCCTGTCTTAGCGTGCCGACTGAATAGCCGCGGAGGACTGTTCAAAGTGATAGCGACCCGTTTTCAGGCTGCTCGGTCCTTTGCGGGCAAACTTGAACATCAGGAACAGTTCAGCCACCAGGAACAGCGTATACAGACCGCAGATCAGCAACATCGAGAAGATCAGATCGCCCGCGGTCAGCGATGAGTTCGCCACCGCTGTAGGCAGCACTTCACCAATCGCCCACGGCTGACGGCCATACTCGGCAACAAACCAGCCCGCTTCAACGGCAATCCACGGCAGCGGCAGACCGAAGAACGCGGCGCGCAGCAGCCATTTTTTCTCGCCAATGCGGTTACGAATCACGGTCCAGAAAGAGGCGCCGATAATCAACAGCATCAGTACGCCGCACGCCACCATGATACGGAAGGCGAAGTACAGCGGCGCTACGCTCGGAATAGAGTCCTTGGTCGCTTTAGCGATCTGCTCTTCCGTGGCGTCGGCGACGTTCGGGGTATAGCGCTTGAGCAGCAGGCCATAACCGAGGTCTTTCTTAACATCATTGAACCGATCGCGTACCGCCTGATCGGTGGAACCGGCGCGCAGCTGTTCCAGCAGCGCATAGGCTTTCATCCCGTTACGAATACGCTCTTCATGCTGCGCCATCAGATCTTTCAGGCCGATAACCGGCTTATCCACCGAGCGGGTAGCGATGATACCCAGCGCGTAAGGGATCTGGATGGAGAAGTGGTTGGTTTGCGCTTCCTGATCGGGAATACCAAACAGGGTAAAGGCAGCCGGCGCCGGCTGAGTTTCCCATTCTGCTTCAATCGCCGCCAGTTTGGTTTTCTGCACGTCACCCATTTCGTAACCGGACTCATCGCCGAGGACGATAACGGAGAGGATAGCGGCCATACCAAAGCTTGCAGCAATCGCGAAGGAGCGTTTAGCAAAGGCGAAATCACGGCCTTTAAGCATGTACCAGGAGCTGATAGCAAGGATGAACATCGCGCCAGTCACATAGCCGGAGGCCACGGTGTGGACGAATTTAACCTGAGCAACCGGGTTCAGGACCAGCTCAGAGAAGCTGACCATCTCCATACGCATGGTTTCAAAGTTGAAATCCGATGCGATCGGGTTCTGCATCCAGCCGTTGGCCACAAGGATCCACAGCGCGGAGAGGTTAGACCCCAGAGCGACCAGCCAGGTCACCGCCATGTGCTGAACTTTGCCCAGACGATCCCAACCGAAGAAGAACAGACCTACAAAGGTAGATTCGAGGAAGAAGGCCATCAGACCTTCAATGGCCAGCGGCGCACCGAAGATATCGCCCACATAGTGAGAATAGTAAGACCAGTTAGTCCCGAACTGGAACTCCATGGTCAAACCGGTTGCGACACCCAGAGCGAAGTTGATACCAAACAACTTGCCCCAGAACTTGGTCATATCTTTATAAATCTGTTTGCCGGAAAGGACGTAGACCGTTTCCATGATGGCCAGCAGGAACGCCATACCGAGCGTTAGCGGCACAAAAAGGAAGTGGTACATCGCGGTCAAGGCAAACTGTAAGCGCGACAGTTCGACTATATCTAACATCATGACTCCTTGCTCATCGCATGAAGACTCCGAGAACGAACCCAAAATTCAGGTTCATACGCATGCCCCAATACAAAATTATTTGCTCCCTGGTACGTTACTGCTCATCTGGTGATGAAACAGTGCCCTCGCAAAGGTTACAAATACGTTAACGAAAAAACCAAATGATTCTCTAATATATTACGCCGCAATAACCTTACAATAAATAGGATTTTATTGTTCCAGCTTTACATTTTTCGACGGTGATCAATATATAGCGAAAATGCCCTGAATAGGCCAATTTGATTTGCGACAATTTAACGTTTTTTGGGGATTTTTTCCAAGTATTAAGCATTGATATAAATCAATTTTTCCCGCCCATGTTAATTATGTGGCGCAATAAAGAATAACAGTGAAATTGATGTTAAAAATGTGTTTAAAGTCTGCCGCTAGCGGTTACTAAAAAGAGAGAGATGAGAATTATAGGTAATATAATTTTAACTTTGACCAATTTAAGGTAAGAAATGATGCGATCCTAATAATGTTAGACCGGTCACACTATTTTTCCCAATCGAAATGCCAAAAATAACGTCTGCGTTTTTCTGTTTATTTTCACATAAAATTAACCATCTCCCCGCCCCCGGCAAAGCGGCGAGTGATTATTCCCAATAATATTCAGTAAATCAATATAATAGCGTTTTTTAACGCAAGAGAGCGCCTGCGGCTGTCGACAAGGCAAAAAAAAGGCCACCTGACGGTGGCCAACCATGTCGAAATCGGACATTAGTCTGCTCCTGAGGAGCAGTGAGGGTTTACTTGATGATAGCTTTCAGCGCTTCGCCGATATCCGCCAGGCTGCGAACGGTTTTCACACCGGCCGCTTCCAGCGCAGCAAATTTCTCATCAGCAGTACCTTTACCGCCCGCGATGATGGCGCCGGCGTGGCCCATACGCTTGCCTTTCGGCGCGGTAACGCCCGCGATGTAGCCGACAACCGGCTTAGTCACGTGCTCTTTAATGTAAGCTGCCGCTTCTTCTTCCGCGCTGCCGCCGATTTCACCGATCATGACGATCGCTTCGGTCTGCGGGTCTTCCTGGAACATTTTCAGGATATCGATGAAGTTGGAGCCCGGGATCGGGTCGCCGCCGATACCGACGCAGGTAGACTGGCCGAAGCCGTAGTCGGTGGTCTGCTTAACCGCTTCATAGGTCAGGGTACCGGAACGGGAAACGATGCCCACTTTACCCGGCTTGTGAATGTGACCCGGCATGATGCCGATTTTGCATTCGCCCGGGGTGATAACGCCTGGGCAGTTCGGGCCGATCATGCGAACGCCAGCTTCGTCCAGCTTCACTTTCACGGTCAGCATATCCAGAGTCGGGATACCTTCGGTGATGGTGATGATCAGCTTAATGCCCGCGTCGATAGCTTCCAGAATGGAGTCTTTGCAGAACGGCGCCGGAACGTAGATGACGGTCGCAGTCGCGCCGGTGGCTTCAACGGCTTCGCGCACGGTATTAAATACCGGCAGGCCCAGGTGGGTGGTGCCGCCTTTACCTGGCGTTACGCCGCCAACCATCTGAGTGCCGTAAGCGATCGCTTGTTCAGAGTGGAATGTACCCTGGCTACCGGTAAAGCCCTGGCAGATAACCTTGGTGTCTTTATTAATTAAAACTGACATTATTTCCCCTCCACTGCGGCAACAACCTGCTGTGCTGCGTCCGTCAGACTTTTCGCTGCAATAATATTCAGGCCGCTGTCAGCCAGTTTTTTCGCGCCCAGTTCGGCGTTGTTACCTTCCAGACGTACAACAACCGGTACGTTAACACCCACTTCTTCAACCGCGCCGATGATGCCGTCAGCGATCAGGTCGCAACGTACGATACCGCCGAAGATGTTAACCAGAACCGCTTTAACGTTGTCGTCAGAGAGGATGATTTTGAACGCTTCGGTCACGCGCTCTTTGGTCGCGCCGCCACCAACGTCGAGGAAGTTAGCCGGTTCGCCGCCGTGCAGCTTAACGATGTCCATGGTACCCATCGCCAGGCCTGCGCCGTTAACCATGCAACCGATGTTGCCGTCGAGGGCAACGTAGTTCAGTTCCCACTGCGCCGCCTGAGCTTCGCGCGGATCTTCCTGAGACTGGTCGCGCATTTCACGCAGATCCGGCTGGCGGAACAGCGCGTTGCCGTCAGCGCCCAGTTTACCGTCGAGGCAGATCAGATCGCCCTGCTTGGTGATAACCAGCGGGTTGATTTCGATCAGCGCCAGATCGCGCTCCAGGAAGATGGTCGCCAGACCCATGAAGATCTTGGTGAACTGCTGAACCTGTTTACCTTCCAGACCCAGTTTAAACGCCAGTTCGCGACCCTGGTAAGGCATCGGGCCCGCCAGCGGATCGATGGCGATCTTGTGGATCAGGTGCGGGGTTTCTTCCGCTACTTTTTCGATTTCCACGCCGCCTTCGGTAGACGCCATGAACACCACGCGACGGGAGCTACGGTCAACAACCGCGCCCAGATACAGCTCTTTATCAATATCGGTCGCCGCTTCAACCAGAATCTGGTTTACCGGCTGGCCGTTAGCATCTGTTTGGTAAGTCACCAGGCGTTTGCCCAGCCAATGCTCAGCAAAAGCGCGAATCTCTTCTTTGCTCTTAACTACTTTCACACCGCCCGCTTTACCGCGGCCACCAGCGTGAACCTGACATTTCACTACCCACGGACCCGCGCCGATTTTTGAAGCGGCTTCTTCTGCTTCACGCGGAGTAGTACAGGCATAACCCACCGGCGCCGGTAAGCCATAGCGGGCAAAAAGTTGTTTTGCCTGATATTCATGTAAGTTCATGTGTTCAGTCCATCCTTCAGGTAATAATTATCTTTAAACCTGTAGGCCTGATAAGACGCGCAAGCGTCGCCATCAGGCATCTCATCAACGCCGGATGGCGGCGCGAACGCCTTATCCGGCCTACGGTAGGTAATACTCTTACTGACTACACGTCCAGCAGCAGACGAGTCGGATCTTCCAGCAGCTCTTTAATCGCTACCAGGAAGCCTACCGATTCACGTCCGTCGATCAGACGGTGGTCGTAGGAGAGCGCCAGGTACATCATCGGCAGAATTTCTACCTTGCCATTGACCGCCATCGGACGGTCTTTAATGGCATGCATACCCAGAATGGCGCTCTGCGGTGGGTTGATGATCGGCGTGGACATCAGAGAACCGAATACGCCGCCGTTGGTAATGGTGAAGTTACCGCCGGTCAGGTCATCTACGGTCAGCTTGCCGTCACGGCCTTTCACTGCCAGCTCTTTAATATTCTTTTCGATATCCGCCATGCCCAGCAGGTCAACGTCACGCAGCACCGGAGTCACCAGGCCACGTGGGGTCGAAACCGCCATGCTCACGTCGAAGTAGTTGTGATAAACCACATCGTCGCCATCGATGGAAGCATTCACTTCCGGGTAGCGTTTCAGCGCTTCAACAACCGCTTTCACGTAGAAGGACATGAAGCCCAGACGGATACCGTGACGTTTTTCGAACGCTTCGCCGTACTGCTTACGCAGATCCATAATCGGCTTCATGTTGACTTCGTTGAACGTGGTCAGCATGGCGGTAGAGTTTTTCGCTTCCAGCAGACGCTCGGCAACGCGTTTACGCAGACGGGTCATCGGTACGCGTTTTTCAGAGCGGTGGCCCAGTTGCGCAACCGGCGCCGCAGCAGCGGCTGGCGCTTTCGCTTCAGCTTTCGCCGGCGCGCTCGCCAGATGTTTCTCAACGTCTTCGCGGGTCAGGCGGCCGCCAACGCCGGTGCCTTTAATCGCCGCCGCGTCGAGGCTGTGTTCAGCCAGCAGACGACGGATAGCCGGGCTAAGCGCGTCGTTGCTCTGCTCTTCCAGAGACGCTTGCTGACGCTGAGCCGGGGTGGACTCTTTGGTATCAGCTTTCGCATCAGCGGCTTTACCGGCGCTGTTGCCTTCACGCAGGCGGCCCAGAATCTGACGAGACAGCACGGTGGCGCCTTCGTCTTCCAGTACTGCATCCAGAATGCCGTCCGCTGATGCCGGTACTTCCAGTACCACTTTGTCAGTTTCGATTTCGACCAGAACTTCGTCGCGGACTACCGCGTCGCCCGGTTTTTTGTGCCAGGTGGCGACGGTTGCGTCAGCTACGGACTCAGGAAGGTCGGGAACCAGAATATCTACGCTACTCATTGTGTATCCTTTAATTAATCGACGTTCAGCGCGTCATTGACCAGATCTTGTTGCTGTTTCTGGTGAACGGACATATACCCTACCGCCGGAGAGGCGGAGGCCGGGCGGCCTGCATAACGCAGAGAGGCCCCAAATGGAACTACTTCACGAAGGTGGTGCTGGCTGCAGTACCATGCGCCCTGGTTGAGCGGCTCTTCCTGGCACCAGACAAAATCGTGGACGTGCGAGTAAGCTTTCAGCGCTTCCTGTACCGCCTGATGCGGGAACGGATAGAGCTGTTCGATACGCACGATGGCGACATCTTTTTGCTCGTTTTTACGGCGCTGTTCCAGCAGGTCGTAGTAAACCTTACCAGAGCACAGTACGACGCGTTTCACGGCTTGCGGATCGAGCTCGTCGATTTCGCCAATCGCCGGCATAAAGGTGCCGTTCGCCAGTTCGTCCATGCTGGAAACCGCCAGCGGGTGACGCAGCAGAGATTTCGGCGACATGACCACCAGCGGACGGCGCATACCGCGCAGCGCCTGACGACGCAGCATGTGGTAAACCTGTGCCGGAGTGGACGGTACGCAAACCTGCATGTTCTGCTCAGCGCACAGCTGCAGATAACGTTCCAGACGCGCGGAGGAGTGCTCCGGGCCCTGCCCTTCGTAGCCGTGCGGCAGCAGCATCACCAGGCCGCACATCCGGCCCCATTTCTGCTCGCCGGAGCTGATGAACTGGTCAATCACCACCTGCGCGCCGTTGGCGAAGTCGCCGAACTGCGCTTCCCAGATGGTCAGGGTGCGTGGTTCCGCGGTGGCGTAACCGTATTCGAATGCCAGTACCGCTTCTTCAGACAGCACGGAGTCCCAGACGCGGAACTGGCCCTGGCCGTTGTGTACGTTCTGCAGCGGCGTATAGGTAGAACCGTTGCTCTGGTTATGGATAACCGCATGACGGTGGAAGAAGGTACCGCGACCGGAGTCTTCGCCGGACAGACGCACCGGGATACCCTCATCAACCAGGGTGGCGTACGCCAGGTTTTCCGCCGCGCCCCAGTCGAACAGTTTCTCACCGGCGGCCATCAACTGACGGTCGCCGTAGATTTTCGCTACGCGAGACTGCATCTCAACGGTTTCCGGTACCGTACTGATGCGTTTGGCCAGCTCTTGCAGACGTTTTGGCTCAACTTTATCCGGGTAGCTCTCGTCCCACTCATGGTTGAGGTATGGAGACCAGGTAAAGGAGTGCATGTTCATCGGACGCCATTCCGCTACCACGCAATCGCCGGCATCCAGCGCATCGCGGTAGAGGTTAACCTGTTCGGTAGCGTCTTCCAGCGTCGCGACTTTGTCCTGTTCCAGCTTGTCAGCATAGATTTTGCGCGGAGTCGGATGCTTTTTGATTTTCTGGTACATCAGCGGCTGGGTTGCGCTCGGCTCGTCGGCTTCGTTGTGGCCGTGACGGCGATAGCACACCAGGTCGATGAAGACATCGCGTTTGAAGGTATTACGGAAATCCAGCGCCAGACGGGTAACGAAAGCAACCGCTTCCGGGTCATCCGCGTTAACGTGGAAAATCGGCGCCTGAACCATCTTACCGATATCGGTGCAGTACGGCGTAGAACGCGCATCCAGCGGGTTGGACGTGGTGAAGCCAACCTGGTTGTTGATAACGATGCGAACGGTTCCGCCCACTTCGTAACCGCGCGCTTTGGACATGTTCAGGGTTTCCTGAACCACGCCCTGGCCGGCTACCGCGGCGTCGCCGTGGATGGTGATTGGCAGAACTTTATTGCTGCTCGGCTCGTCCAGACGATCCAGACGGGCGCGTACGGAGCCGATAACCACCGGGCTGACGATTTCCAGGTGCGACGGGTTAAACGCCAGCGCCAGGTGAACCAGACCGCCTTCGGTTTCCATATCGGAAGAGAAGCCCATGTGGTACTTCACGTCGCCGGTGCCGAGGTGTTCTTTATGTTTGCCCGCGAATTCGTCGAACAGGTCCTGCGGTTTTTTACCCAGCACGTTGACCAGTACGTTCAGACGACCACGGTGCGCCATGCCCAGCACCACTTCACGGGTGCCACTCTTACCGGCGTGGCGGATGATCTCTTTGAGCATCGGGATTAACGCATCGCCGCCTTCCAGCGAGAAGCGTTTCGCGCCCGGGAATTTGGCGCCGAGATAGCGCTCCAGGCCTTCCGCGGCGGTCAGTTCGCTCAGGAAGCGCTTTTTCTCTTCCGCGGTGAAGCTCGCTTTGCCTGCTACTGACTCAATGCGCTGCTGGATCCAGCGTTTTTCTTCAGTAGAGGTGATGTGCATGTATTCCGCGCCGATGGAGCCGCAGTAGGTTTGCTTAAGCGCCGCGATCAGGTCGCCCAGCTTCATCGTGTCTTTTCCGATGGCGAAAGAACCTACGTTATAGCTTTCCTGGAAATCGGCCTCGGTGAGATCGTGGTAAGCCGGATCGAGATCCGCCACTCTCTCTTGCTGCCACAGTCCCAGCGGATCGAGATTCGCCTGCTGGTGACCACGGAAGCGGTATGCGTTGATGAGCTGCAGGACTTTAACCTGCTTCACATTGGTATCAGGGTCGGATATCGAAGAAGTGTAACGTGAGGCATCCTTCGCCAGTCGACGGAAATAATCACGCGTTTTCGAATGAAATTGATCCGGTTTAACTCCGGTGCCAGGTAACTGCTGGAACATCGAACGCCAGTTGGCGTCAACAGAGTCAGGATCGGTTAAGAAGTCTTCATAGAGCTGTTCTATCCAGCTCTGGTTCGAACCAGAGAGGTAAGAAGAGTCCAGCCAGGCTTTCATTGCGCCGTTCTGCATCGTGATCCCTTAAGCATTTTTATGCTTATTTCGCCGTAGAAACTACCACGCACACCGAGTGCACGTGCCGGGGTTCACTTGTTGCGGACGAGTTGTGGTTTCTATCCGCTAAGGAACCTTTAAAAACTGTCTAACTATCAGGGGCAGTTTTTAGAGGTTTCCTGCTATCTCTATTGCCTGATGGCGCTTCGCTTATCAGGCCTACAAGATACGATCCTGTAGGCCGGATAAGACGTTTACGTCGCCATCCGGCAACGAAAACAACTTACGCGCTGCGCTGCAGCAGCATCGACTTAATATGGCCGATAGCGCGCGTTGGGTTCAATCCCTTAGGACACACACTGACGCAGTTCATAATGCTGTGACAGCGGAATACGCTGAAAGCATCGCTCAGACCTTCCAGACGCTCGCTGGTTTCGGTATCGCGGCTGTCGATCAGGAAGCGATACGCGGCCAGAAGGCCTGCCGGGCCGATGAACTTGTCCGGGTTCCACCAGAACGACGGGCAAGAGGTCGAACAACATGCGCACAGAATACACTCGTACAGACCATCGAGTTTCTCGCGCTGCTCAGGCATCTGCAGATGCTCGCGAGCCGGAGGATTTTGCCCATTATTCAATAAGTAAGGCTTGATCTTCTCATATTGTGCGTAGAATTGCCCCATGTCTACCACCAAATCGCGGATAACCGGCAATCCAGGCAGTGGACGGATAACAATTTTCTTACCCGGCTGGTTCAGCGCGGAGATCGGCGTGATGCACGCCAGACCATTTTTACCGTTCATGTTCAGACCATCGGAACCGCACACCCCTTCACGGCAGGAGCGGCGGAACGACAGCGACGGATCTTTTTCTTTCAGCTGGATAAGCGCATCCAGCAACATCATGTCGCGACCTTCTTCCGCTTCGAGGGTGTAATCCTGCATATGCGGAGCGTCGTCAACATCCGGGTTATAGCGATAAATTGAAAACTCGAGTTTCATATTCCTGTCTCCGCATTAATAAGTACGAATCTTCGGCGGGAATGCCGGACGCAGTTTCGGTTCCATGTTGACCGCTCGACGCGTCATGGATTCCGACTCTGGCAGATACAGGGAATGGCACAGCCAGTTTTCATCATCACGTTCCGGGAAGTCGAAGCGGCTATGCGCGCCGCGGCTTTCGGTACGGAAGTTTGCGGATACCGCCGTGGAATAGGCAGTTTCCATCAGGTTATCCAGCTCCAGACACTCGACACGCTGGGTGTTGAACTCGCTGGAAGTGTCGTCCAGGCGCGCATTTTTCAGACGCTCGCGGATCTCTTTCAGTTTTTCCAGACCTTTGTGCATCGCGTCGCCTTCACGGAAGACCGAGAAGTTATGCTGCATACATTCCTGCAGCGCTTTACGGATAGCAACCGGATCTTCGCCGGAACGGGTGTTGTTCCAACGGTTGAGGCGGTCCAGGGAAGCTTCGACATCGGACTCGCTGGCAGCGCGCAGCGCGCCCTGCTCGGCGATGGATTCCTGCAGATGCAGACCCGCCGCGCGGCCGAAGACCACCAGGTCCAGCAGCGAGTTGCCGCCCAGACGGTTGGCGCCGTGTACCGATACGCAGGCGATTTCGCCAACGGCGAACAGGCCCGGGATCACCACATCTTCGCCCTTCTCGTTCACGGTCAGCGCCTGACCAGTTACTTTGGTCGGAATACCGCCCATCATGTAGTGGCAGGTTGGGATAACCGGAATCGGTTCTTTAACCGGGTCAACGTGGGCAAAGGTACGAGAAAGTTCAAGAATGCCCGGCAGACGGGATTCCAGCACTTCTTTACCCAGGTGATCCAGTTTCAGCTTGGCGTGTGGGCCCCACGGACCATCGCAGCCGCGGCCTTCGCGGATTTCGATCATGATGGAACGCGCCACCACGTCACGACCCGCCAGGTCTTTCGCGTTCGGCGCATAACGCTCCATAAAGCGCTCGCCGTGTTTGTTCAGCAGGTAACCGCCTTCGCCGCGGCAACCTTCGGTGACCAGTACCCCTGCCCCGGCGATACCGGTCGGGTGGAACTGCCACATTTCCATATCCTGCACCGGAACGCCCGCGCGCAAAGCCATACCGACGCCGTCACCGGTGTTGATGTGGGCGTTGGTGGTGGATTGATAAATACGGCCTGCACCGCCGGTCGCCAGCACCGTAGCGCGAGCTTTGAAGTACACCACTTCACCGGTTTCGATGCACAGAGCGGTACAACCGACCACCGCGCCGTCCTGGTTTTTCACCAGATCGAGGGCATACCATTCGGAGAAGATAGTGGTGTGGTTTTTCAGGTTCTGTTGATACAGGGTGTGCAGCAGCGCGTGACCGGTACGGTCGGCCGCCGCCGCGGTACGTGCCGCCTGCTCGCCGCCGAAGTTTTTCGACTGGCCGCCAAACGGACGCTGATAAATACGGCCGTCATCAAGACGGGAGAACGGCAGACCCATATGTTCCAGCTCAAGAATCGCTTCCGGGCCGGTCTTACACATATATTCGATGGCGTCCTGGTCGCCGATATAGTCCGACCCTTTTACGGTGTCGTACATGTGCCATTCCCAGTTATCTTCATGGGTATTACCGAGCGCGACGGTGATGCCACCCTGCGCGGAAACGGTATGGGAACGGGTAGGGAAAACTTTAGAGAGCAGCGCACAGGTCTGTCCGCTCTGGGAAATCTGCAGCGCCGCGCGCATACCTGCGCCGCCGGCACCAATTACAACTGCATCAAATTCTCTGACTGGCAATTTCATTACACACCCCACACCACAACAAATCCATAAAGAACGTAAGCCACCAGCGCCACAACGATAATCAGTTGCAGAACTAAGCGCACGGCCAGTGGTTTAACGTAGTCCGTCAACACCTGCCACATACCGATCCAGGCGTGAATCAGGATGGAAACGAGAGCCAGCAGGGTAAAGACTTTGGTGAACGCGGAGGAGAAGAATCCGGTCCAGATTTCCCAGGAGATCTCACCGGAGGTGGCGAAGAAGCCAACCATGTAGATGATGTAGAGGGTCAGAACGATGGCGGTAGCACGGACCAGAATAAAGTCATGTACGCCGTTGCGTCCCAGTGCTGAGGCGTTGCTTACCATACGAGGACTCCTGCGAGAAGTGAAAGCACGACAGTAATAACAAAAGAAATTTTGGCGGAGCGTGTCCCTGCTTCGAGGGTTTCTTCCAGATAGCCAAAGTCCATCAGCAGATGGCGGATACCGACAACGGCGTGATAAGCCAGCGCGGTGAGGATGCCCCACATGATGAACTTCACGAAGAAGCTATTCATGATGGAAGCGGCCGTCAGGAAGCCCTCCGGAGAGGAAAGGCTGGTGCCCAGCAACCAAAGCAGAATACCGACCGCCACAAAAGTGATCACACCGGATACGCGATGGAGAATGGACGCTATCGCCGTGATTGGGAATCGAATCGTTTGTAGATCCAGATTGACAGGTCTTTGTTTTTTCACATTTCTTACCATGAATAACGCCCACATGCTGTTCTTATTGTTTCCTTCCTCCGGTCTGCTTGCGGGTCAGACAGCGTCCTTTCTATAACCAGAAGTCATGTTAAAACCCCTTTCCAGGAGTAAAAGCGTGACCAAACAACGCTGGGTGGCTCGGGATTGCAGGGTGTTCCGGAGACCTGGCGGCAGTATAGGCCGTTCACAAAATCATTACAATTAACCTACATATAGTTTGTCGGGTTTTGTCCGGAACAGTGATCAAGGTCACGATTACAACATTATTTTAAATTTTAATCACCTGATTTGACAAATATTAAACATTCTTGTTACAACCATTACTAGATTAATGCAATAATGCCCAAAAGTTATGGGGTCACTCTTTCACCTGAGAATAAGTTATGTAACAGTGTGATGGTATTGACCGATGTAATCAGGACAGTTATTAGTGGTATACAGGTTTTAATATTCGGGCTGCTAAAACGCTGATTTGCTGCCGTTTCACTCCCGGGCTGAAGACGTACCATCAAGCGCCTGCGCTCTGTACCCTGCAATTTTCGCGACACAGAGCTGTGAGCAACATAACAATCTGGTAACGTAGTCAGGTTCGGGCCGAATGCAAATCCACCACCCGGCAGTCTTAAGCAATAAAAGGCGCTAAGGAGACCATAAATGTCTGATGCTAAAGCAAAAATCACCCTGGGTGGTGACACTGCTATTGAACTTGATGTGCTAAAAGGCACGCTCGGTCAGGATGTTATTGATATTCGTAGTCTTGGTTCAAAAGGTGTCTTCACCTTCGACCCCGGTTTCACTTCAACAGCCTCGTGTGAATCTAAAATTACTTTTATCGACGGCGATGAAGGGATCCTGCTCCACCGCGGTTTCCCGATCGATCAGCTGGCTACCGAGTCAAATTATCTTGAAGTGTGCTACATCCTGTTGAACGGCGAAAAACCAACTCAACAGCAGTACGACGAATTCAAAACTACCGTTACCCGCCACACCATGATCCACGAGCAGATTACCCGTCTGTTCCACGCGTTCCGCCGCGACTCTCACCCGATGGCGGTGATGTGCGGTATTACCGGCGCCCTGGCGGCGTTCTATCACGATTCCCTGGACGTAAATAACCCACGTCACCGTGAAATCGCCGCCTATCGTCTGCTGTCCAAAATGCCGACCATGGCAGCGATGTGTTACAAATATTCTATCGGCCAGCCTTTCGTGTATCCGCGCAACGATCTCTCCTACGCGGGTAACTTCCTGAATATGATGTTCTCCACGCCGTGCGAAACCTATGAGGTTAACCCGGTGCTGGAACGCGCGATGGACCGTATCCTGATCCTGCACGCTGACCACGAACAGAACGCCTCAACCTCTACCGTGCGTACCGCTGGCTCTTCCGGCGCTAACCCGTTCGCCTGCATCGCTGCGGGTATCGCCTCCCTGTGGGGGCCGGCGCACGGCGGCGCCAACGAAGCCGCGCTGAAAATGCTGGAAGAGATCAGCTCCGTTGAACACATTCCGGAATTCGTGCGCCGCGCGAAAGACAAGAATGACTCTTTCCGCCTGATGGGCTTCGGCCATCGCGTGTACAAGAACTACGATCCGCGCGCCACCGTAATGCGTGAAACCTGCCACGAAGTACTGAAAGAGCTGGGCACCAAGGACGATCTGCTGGAAGTGGCGATGGAACTTGAGCATATCGCGCTCAACGACCCGTACTTCATCGAGAAGAAACTGTATCCGAACGTCGATTTCTACTCCGGCATCATCCTGAAAGCGATGGGTATTCCATCCTCGATGTTTACCGTCATCTTCGCGATGGCGCGTACCGTCGGCTGGATTGCCCACTGGAACGAAATGCACAGCGACGGTATGAAAATTGCCCGTCCGCGTCAGCTGTATACCGGCTACCAGAAGCGCGATTTCAAGTCCGATCTCAAGAAGTAATTTCAACCCTGTTGGGGTTAGCAAAAAAAAATCGGGGACCTTCCCCGATTTTTTTTTATTTAAGCGTACAAAAAAATTTGAATCACTCAACAACTGGCGTTAGTGCTGGCAGCCAGGGCACCAGTAAAAGGGTCGCGATGACAGCATGGTTTTCTCAATGATACTGCCGCAGCGTTCGCAGGCCTCACCCTCGCGATGAAAAACCTTAAAGCGGAATAGCGCGCCATGATGTTTGTTTTCATCCACTTGCCCGCGAGTGCGGTAAGAAAGGCGCGGGATATCCAGCAGCGCGTGCGCCAGCGCATCGAGCTGCGTGTCATTGAGCTCGGCGGCCTTATGCTGCCCGGTCAGCCCCACCTGCCACAGGATCTCCACCCGCAGATAGTTACCAAGCCCGGCGAGAAACGCCTGGTCCAGCAACAGGCCGGAAAACTGGCGATTGCGAAATTTCGCCGATAACAGCCGCTCTCTGACCTGCCCGGCGGTTAACGTCATATCCAGCACATCCGGCCCGACCCGTTGTAAAAACGGATGATGGGCCAGCTGTTGCGCCGTCAGTATCTCAATCTCGGAGGCGCTATAGAGCAAAATCGCCTTGCGTGCGGTCTGTAACCTGACGCGCAGCACGCGGTTCGATTGCGGCTCAACGCCCGCATCCACCACGCGCCAGACGCCATACAGCTGGTTATGGCTATACAGCGTCAATCCGCCGGAGAAGTGGGTTAACAAGGCCTTGCCGCGGGTGGCGATATGGGTCACCCGCTGACCAATTAACTGAGTTTGATAAGGTTGCAACTGTGGAAAGGCGAACCAGGCTTCGGTTAATGGTTCGCCTTTGATAGCCGCCTCCAGGGTATCCGCCGCGCGGCGGATCTCCGGGCCTTCAGGCATAGTTTCGTCCTTCTGTTAGTGCGTGGCGCCGCCGCCAATTTTGACGTCGTCATCCTGTTCAAGGGCGACGGCAATCGCCGTTTCCAGCGCCGCACGTACCGTCGCGACCGACATACTCGCCTGCCCCGGGTGGGCCGCCGCCTGTTCAGGCAGATAAGGAATATGGATAAACCCGCCCTTCTGCCCGCTTTTTCCCTGCAGCTGATGCAGCAAACCATACATCACGTGATTGCAGACGAAGGTGCCCGCGGTTTGCGACACCGAGGCCGGGATCCCCTGCTGGCGCAACGCGCTAACGATCGCTTTGATCGGTAGCGTACTGAAGCATGCCGCGGGGCCGTCAGCGACGATCGGCTCATCGATCGGCTGCTGGCCTTTATTGTCGGGGATCCGCGCATCATCGACGTTGATAGCCACACGTTCGACGGTAATATCGACACGGCCTCCGGCCTGCCCGACGGCAATCGTTAGCTGCGGTTGATAGGTTTCCAGCGCGGCGTTCAGCACCGTTAGCGCCTCGCCGAACACGCAGGGTAACTGTTTAGCCACCACCTGCTGCCCGCGAATAATCATGCCATCAAGCTGCTTAACCACTTCCCATGAAGGATTAACCGTTTCGCCGCCGAACGGCTCAAAACCGGTAATTAATACGCCAGCCATCATCCCTCCTTACAGGAACATCAGGAAATAGAGTAAGAATACGTTGACGATCAGCAGCAGGATACCGGTCGGTACCTGGGCTTTAATCACCGCGTTTTTATCCGGCAGTTCCAGCAGCGCCGCCGGTACGATATTAAAGTTCGCCGCCATCGGCGTCATCAGCGTACCGCAGTAGCCGGAAAACATACCAATCGCCGCCATTACCGCCGGATTGCCGCCGTGCTGCAGAACTAAAATCGGAATGCCAACCCCGGCTGTCACAATCGGGAAAGCGGCAAAGGCATTGCCCATCACCATCGTCAACACCGCCATGCCGATGGCGTACACGGCCACGGCGATAAAGCGATTATCTACCGCCAGATAGTGCTCGGTCAGCCATGAAATGCTGGTTCCGACGCCCGCCGTGGTAAATAGCAGCCCCAGCACCGCGAGGATCTGCGGCAGGATAAAGGCCCAGCCGACGGAATCAAGCAAACGGCGCGCTTCCTGCATCGGCTGCGCCACCGTTTCATGGGTCATACGAATCGCCATCGCCAGGCCAATCAGCGTACCGACGGTCATCGAGAACAGGGTAATCAGCGTCGCGTGGTTGCCCGGCCCGAAGAGCGCCACCTGCCATGAAGGCAGATTGTTAAACAGCAGTACGCCAATGACGGTGACGACCGGAATCGCCAGCGCCGGATAGAAAAGTTTGTTGCCGAGGCGTTTCGCGCTGGCGGTTTTCTCTTCCTGGCTACGCTGATGGTAGCTGCCGAGGCGCACACCGCCAAAACCGGCGATCAGCGCCAGTACCACCACCACCCCGCCGACGGCGATATTCACCGCACGCTTATCGCCCACCAGTTGATACGTCCAGTCGCCGAGCAAGAACACCAGCCCGTACAGACCCCAGAACAGGCCGGTTGTCAGACGCCGCGGATTGCTTTTGTCGCGCCAGGACATGATAGCCACGACCAGCAGTACCGCGCCGGCCAGCCAGTATAAATACGTTTGCTGGAAGTTCATGCCGCACCGCCTTTCGCCTGCCCGGCGTTAACCCGGTCCAGCTCACGCTGGAGATGGCGATCGAGGCGCCACAGGCGCGCGGCGTGGATCAGGAAGGCGCAGATCGCCGTCGGGATCCCCCACAGGGCAATATGCAACGGTTCCGTCTGGATCCCGCCCGACTCCAGCATAAAGTTGTGCATGAAGATGATCGCGCCAAAGGCGACAAAAATATCTTCACCGAAAAACAGCCCGACGTTATCGGTCGCCGCCGACATCGCGCGCAGCCGGTAGCGCACATGACCCGGCAGCGGGCCAAAGCGCTTTTCCGCCGCCCCCTCCGCCATT
Source organism: Klebsiella sp. CN_Kp104 (assembly GCF_040064515.1). Taxonomy (NCBI): domain Bacteria; kingdom Pseudomonadati; phylum Pseudomonadota; class Gammaproteobacteria; order Enterobacterales; family Enterobacteriaceae; genus Klebsiella; species Klebsiella sp. CN_Kp104. The sequence continues at coordinate 24,566 of NZ_JBEAII010000034.1, forward strand.
GGCGCCAGCAGCGGGCGCACCATTTGCGGATGCCCGCCGAGGCTGGTCAATCCCAGGGCGGCGGTGGCTTCGCGCACAAACAGATAGACGATCAGCAGTCGTCCGGCGGTCGCGCTATGGATCTTCGCGATCCACGCCTGCGCCCGCTCTTTCAGACCATGTCGCTCCAGCAGCCCGATCACCGCCAGCGGCAGTAGCAGAATAAACGGCAGATTACGGGTATTGAGGAAGCCCTCGCCCAGTTTCTCCAGAATAGTGTCTATTGGCATATGCGCCGCCACGCCGGTGACGATCCCGGAGATTATCACCACCAGCACCGGGTTAAAGCGTAATACAAAACCGACCACAATCACGGCAATGCCGATCAGCGGCCAGAGGGATATCGCCTCTTGCATAATAACGTCCTGTTCAGTTGTGAGTGTTGTTTATTGTTTGATTTAATTATTATTAAAATACTCAGGCGGACGATTAATCGATGTCCGCGCTGACGTCAATATTGCGCCCGGCAAACGCGGCGCGCAGGCGTCGGGCGAAATCGAGCGCATGAGCGCCATCGCCATGCAGACAGACCGTTTCCGCCTTCACATGCGCCCATTCGCCGCTCAGGCTGCGCACCCGATTGTGCTGCACCATTTCCAGCGTTTGCGCCAGCGCCTGCTCTTCGCTCTCTATCAGCGCGCCCGGCTGGCTGCGCGGCACCAGGCTACCGTCGGCGAGATAACCGCGATCGGCGAAGACTTCCTGGCGCGTCGTCAGCTGATAGCGCTGTCCGGCGCGGATAAGCTCGCTCCCCGCCAGCCCGACCAGCACCAGGCCGGCGTCGGCATCGCGCACCGCACGGGCGATGGCATCGGCCAAAGCCGGCTCTTTCGCCGCCTGGTTGTACAACATGCCATGCGGTTTGACGTGCCGCAGCTCGCCGCCCTGAGCATGCACGATTGCCGCCAGCGCGCCAATTTGATACAGCACCTGGGCATAGACCGTCTCTGGCGGTAACTGCATCGCGGTGCGGCCGAAATTTTCCCGGTCCGGAAAGCTGGGGTGCGCGCCAATAGCGACGCCATTTTTCAGCGCCTCGCGCACACACTGCTGCATGAGCAGCGCATCGCCGGCGTGAAAGCCGCAGGCGATATTGGCGGAAGAGACCAGCTGCAGCAGCGCGCTATCGCTGGCGCAGCCTTCGCCGAGGTCGGCATTTAAATCAATTTTCATCGCTTAATCTCCAGGCCAGTTGTTCAAGGTAACGCTGCTGGTCGGCGCGCGCTTTCAGCGCGTCTTCCAGCGAACAGGGGACGAAATGGATCGGCTGACCCAGCGGAATTTGCGCCAGTTGGTACATATCGGCTTCAATAATGCACGCTATACGCGGATAGCCGCCGGTGGTCTGCGCATCGTTCATCAACACAATCGGCTGGCCGTTATGCGGCACCTGTACCACGCCGGGCAGCAGGCCATGGGAGAGCATTTCCCGGTCGGTTGTGCGTTTGAGCGGCTGGCCCTGCAGGCGGTAGCCCATCCGGTTGCTCTGCGGGCTAAGGCGCCACGGAGAACGCCAGAAAGACTCCTGCGACACGCTGTCGAATTCGTGATACTCCGGCCCCGGCAGCGCGCGAATAATATTGCCTATCGGCAGCTGTTTAACGCCGCGCGAGGCGCTAAAGCGGCGGGAGGATTTCCCAATCTTCAATTGATCGCCATCCTGCAACCGGCGCCCTTCGATTCCGCCGATACCGACTTTCAGATCGGTAGAGCGGGAACCTAAAACTTCAGGCACGTCGATACCGCCCGCCACCGCCAGGTAGCTGCGGATCCCATGCTGCGGCGTTTTCAACACCAGCCGCTGCCCGGCCTTCGCTTCCATTCGCCAGCCCAGCCAGACCGGCGCGCCGTCGAGCGTCGCTTCACAGGCGGCGCCAGTCAATGCGAACCAGCAATGGCGGGTAAACTGTACATCGACCTGACCCAGCGTAATTTCCAGCGCCGCCGTCTCCGGCGCATTGCCCACCAGCAGATTGGCAATGGTCATCGCCGGTTTATCCAGCGCGCCGCAGCGGCTAATTCCCCACTGGCGCTGGCCTTCCCGGCCGCCATCCTGTACCGAGGTGTACATGCCGGCGCGGATAAATTTCAACATACCCCCTCCTTCTGCGGCACAAAGCGCACGCGATCGCCAGAACGCAGCAGCACCGGCTCTTCACGCTTTGGATCGAATAATGCCAGCGGCGTGCGCCCCAGTAGCTGCCAGCCGCCCGGCGTCGCCAGCGGATAAATACCGGTTTGCGATCCGCCGATACCAACCGATCCCGCCGGTACCAGTACGCGCGGCTCGGCGCGACGCGGCATCGCCAGCTGCTCCGGCAGGCCGCCAAAGTACGGAAACCCCGGCTGGAAACCCAGAAACCACACCATGTACTCCACCGAAGAGTGCAGTTCGACCACCTGCTTTTCGCTCAATCCGCAATGGCGCGCGACGTCGCCAAGGTCTGGCCCCGCCTCGCCGCCATAGATAACCGGAATACTAATCTCGCGGGATTCCGGTTCCAGCGCTTCGCTCTCTTCCCACCAGCGCTGCAGCTTGTCAATCGCCTCCCACGCCATCTCCTGCGGGCGGCGCAGTACAACGGTGATGTTGTTCATCCCCGGTATCACTTCAACCACTTCTTCGTGGTCGGTTAACCGCTGCGTCAGGCCCCAGATACGTTTTTGGCTCTCCAGGGTCACCGGAGGCTCAAGCTCCAGGACCACCGCCGTTTCACCTAATAGATAACAACGCGCTCGCTGCACTTTTTTCTCTCTCATCAGGCCGGGTTAGGGATATCAATAAAGGTGACGTCCAGGTCGGTATTTTCCGTCAACCACTCGCTCAGAGCGCGAATACCGCCACGCTCGGTGGCATGATGGCCAGCGGCATAAAAATGCAACCCTTGCTCACGAGCGGAATGGATGGTCTGCTCAGACACTTCGCCGGTAATAAAGGCATCGACGCCAAAGCGGGCCGCGCTATCGATAAAGCTCTGGCCGCCACCGGTACACCAGGCGACGCGGGCGACTTTGTCTGGCCCGGTATCGCCGCACCACAGCGGTTTACGTCCCAATCGCGCTTCAATCCACGAGGCCAGTTCCAGCCCGGATACCGGCATAGACAGCTCGCCCCACGGCACCAATGGTTCGATTTCCCCCATCACGTTGATCCCCAGCAGTTGCGCCAGTTGGGCGTTATTGCCCAGTTCCGGATGCGCATCCAGCGGTAAATGCCAGCCATAAAGGTTGATATCGTTGGCCAGCAACGTTTTCAGCCGATTGCGCTTCATGCCGCGGATCACCGGCGACTCGCCTTTCCAGAAGTAGCCGTGATGCACAATCACCGCATCCGCCTGCAGACGCACGGCTTCATCGAGAAGCGCCTGGCTGGCGGTCACGCCGGTAACGATTTTCCGCACCGACTCCCGCCCTTCGACCTGCAGGCCATTCGGGGCGTAATCACTGATGGCCGCGCTATTCAGTTTTTCGTTAATTAATTGTTCCAGTTCGCTATTTTTCATTGCCGCTCCATCAGAAAATCAGTTTGTACAAACCTATAACATAACCACATCCGCCCGAGTCGTCGATAGCGACGCCAAAGGGTCTATTTCAGCCATTCGCATAATCGCCCAAATTGCCTCTTCCCCTCACCGCGCATTAGTGTATATTTATGCACTTATAAAGCATATTAAATAATCAGAAAGCCATTTAGGCCATGAATAACACCAGACAAGCGCTATTCATGCAGAAAGATCGACTTTCGTTTTACGGCCAGGAAATGAACGTTACATGAACAGACAAACTTCACAGCCACGGGCGATTTATTACGTCGTTGCGCTGCAAATTTGGGAATACTTCAGTTTTTACGGCATGCGGGCGCTGTTAATCCTGTACCTCACCAACCAGCTCAAGTACGACGATAACCACGCCTATACCCTGTTTAGCGCCTACTGCTCCCTGGTCTATGTCACCCCTATTCTCGGCGGCTTCCTCGCCGACAAACTGCTCGGTAACCGCATGGCGGTGATGCTCGGGGCGCTACTCATGGCTATCGGTCACCTGGTGCTCGGCGCCAGCGAAATCGCCCCCACCTTCCTCTATTTATCGCTGGCGATTATCGTTTGCGGTTACGGGCTGTTTAAATCCAACGTCAGCTGCCTGCTTGGCGAACTGTATGAGCCGACCGATCCGCGCCGCGATGGCGGCTTCTCGCTGATGTACGCCGCGGGAAATATTGGTTCGATCATCGCGCCTATCGCCTGCGGCTACGTGCAGGAAGAGTACAGCTGGGCGATGGGCTTTGCGCTGGCGGCAGTCGGTATGATTGCCGGTCTGGTGATCTTCCTCTGCGGCGGTCGCCACTTCCGCCATACCACCGGCGTTAACCGCGAGGCACTGCGCGCGCGGACCTTCCTCCTGCCGAACTGGGGCTGGCTGCTGGTATTGCTGGTGGCGACGCCGCTGTTGATTACCGTGCTGTTCTGGCAGGAGTGGTCGGTGTATGCGCTGATCGTCGCGACGGTGATTGGCCTGGCGGTACTGGCGCGTATTTACCTGCGCGCGGAGAACGACAAACAGCGTAAAGAGCTGCGTCTGATTATCGTCCTCACCGGTTTTAGCCTGCTGTTCTGGGCCTTTGCCCAGCAGGGCGGCAGCTCCATCAGCCTGTATATCGACCGCTTCGTGAACCGCCACGTCATGAGCTATGAAGTACCAACCGCGATGTTCCAGTCGGTTAACGCCTTCGCGGTAATGCTCTGCGGTATGGTGCTGGCATGGCTGGTCAAAGAGAACATCAAGGGCAACCGCACCGTGCGTATCTGGGGGAAATTCGCCCTCGGTCTGGGGCTAATGAGCGCCGGGTTCTGCATTCTGACTTTAAGCGCCCGCTGGTCGGCCGCTTATGGCCACTCCTCCATGCCGCTGATGGTACTGGGGCTGGCGGTGATGGGCTTCGCCGAACTGTTTATCGACCCGGTTGCGATGTCGCAAATCACCCGGATCGAAATCCCCGGCGTCACCGGGGTGCTGACCGGTATCTATATGCTGCTTTCCGGGGCGATCGCCAACTATCTGGCCGGCGTCATCGCCGACCAGACGTCGCAGGCGTCGTTTGATGCCGCGGGCGCGGTTAACTATTCGATTGAAGCCTACATCGACGTCTTCAGCCAGATCACCTGGGGCGCGCTGGCCTGCGTCGGCCTGGTGCTGGTCATCTGGCTGTATCACTCCGTGAAGGTCAAAACCCGCCAACTGGCGGTAGAATAGAAACTATCTGGCGGCTTCCCAGGCCGCCAGCGTCTCCAGCCGCGCCTGCTTATGGTCAACCAGCGGGCGCGGATACCTCAGCGTTACCCCCTGTTTATCCGCCCACAGCCACGGCTGATGCAGCGCTTTTTCTGGCACTTCAGCCAGTTCCGGCAGCCAGCGGCGAATAAACTCGCCCTGCTTATCAAATTTCTCGCCCTGGGTCGTCGGATTGAAAATACGAAAATAAGGGGCTGCATCGGTACCGGTCGAGGCCGCCCACTGCCAACCGCCGTTGTTGGCCGCCAAATCGCCGTCGATCAGTTGGCTCATGAAATAGCGCTCTCCTTGCCGCCAGTCGAGGCGCAGGTCTTTCGCCAGGAAGCTGGCGACAATCATCCGCAGGCGATTGTGCATCCAGCCGGTGGCGTTAAGCTGCCGCATGGCGGCATCGACGATGGGGAAACCGGTTTGCCCCTGTTGCCAGGCCTGCAGTTCATCCTCATTGCTGCGCCAGGCGACCTTGTCGGTCCAGGCGACAAACGGCCGGCCTTTACACAGTTTCGGGTAGTAAACCATCAGATGACGATAGAACTCGCGCCAGATAATCTCGTTCAGCCAGCTTGCGCCCGCTTCGCCATCCAGCGCGCCGGGCTGCTCCCGTAACAAGCGATGCAGGCACTGGCGCGGCGACAGTACGCCTACCGCGAGACACGGCGATAGCCGGCTGGTTCCCTCTATCGCCGGAAAATCGCGCTGCTGGTCGTAATCCGCCGCCGGCTGCTGACAAAACGCGCGCAATCGAGCCAGCGCCGTTTTTTCATCCGCCGCGAACAGATCGGTGTCGAACGGCGTTTGCGGATAGTTGATCTCAGGCAGCGGCGAGGCCTGTCGGATGGCTGACTGGCGCGGTTTCGGCGCCGCCACGCACTCCGGCAGCCCTTCACGCAGGCGGCGGATAAAGGCATTTTTAAACGGCGTAAAGACTTTATACATCTCACGGTTGCCGGTCATCACGCTGCCCGGCGGCAACAGCACGCTGTCATCAAACCCCTGGCAGGTGACTTCTTTCAGGATTTTCTCAACACCGGCGTCGCGCTGGCGCTCATTAAACTCATACTGATAATTATAAAATAGATGGCTAACCTGGTGCTGTTTACAGATGCGCGTCAGCAGCTCGATGCTGGCGGCGAAATTGTCCGCTTCTTCAACCAGCAGCGGAATACCGCGTTCCGCCAACGCCGCGTGGAGGCTGCGTAAATGGCTGGCGATAAAGGCCGCCTGGCGCGGCGCCATGTGATGTTGGCGCCACTGTTCTGGCGTAGCGATATACAGCGCCAGCACCTGCGCCTGCGGCTCGCGGCAGGCGGCGGCCAGCGCCAGATTATCGTTAAGGCGTAAATCCATGCGAAACCAGACCAAATGGGTGGCCATAAAACTCCTCACTCTCCGTAAGCAAAACTCAGCACTCAGGCCGGCAAAATAGCGCGCTGCGGTAAAATACGCACCTGCCAATTCTGCCACGGCGCGTGAAAGCTAAGTGTAGACAGCAGACGAAAAAAAACCGCCGGTCGTCAACCGGCGGTTTTGATATTCGTCGCAGCAGCGCGGATTTAGTAGAAGTCATGCGCGGCTTTTTCCGCCTGCGCCATCCATACCGGCTGTTCGCTGGTTTTCGCCCATACCCGATGCAGCCAGCTGTAATAACGGGCGCGATCTTTCCAGAACAGCATTACCGGCAGCGCAGCGACCCCGGCCACGACGGCGAAAGCGCGACGCATCAGGATAATGTGAGCAGGATAAGCTTTGTACAACGCCATAATTTCTCTCCCCTTTGTCAGGCCGGCAAGCAACGCCGGTAAATGTCACAATGTTTGTCTGCACAAATAGTACCGCGCTGGTTGTAATTTTACTACTCATCCGACCACTAAAAAGCACTTATTTATACTTAATTTACATTCACGGCGTAACTGAGTTACAAAAAAGTTAAATTAATACTAACCATTAGTTAAATTGTGCCTTTAGCCATTTTTATACTTTTTTTACACCGCCCGCGGCGATTTTTGCGAAATCTTTGCGCCGAAATTCCTACCCTCTCGGTATATCAATAAGAGACACACCCGGAGGTGGAAAGTGACTACAGGCATCATTGCCGGCGTAACGCTGGTGTTCCTGCTGCTGGCGTATCTGGTCTATGCCCTGATACATGCGGAGGCATTCTGATGGCCGCGCAAGGGTTCTTACTTATCGCCAGCTTCCTGCTGGTACTGCTGGTGCTGGCGCGGCCACTCGGTTCGCTGCTGGCGCGAATGATAAACGACGTTCCGCTCCCGGGGCTTGCCGGCGTTGAGCGCGGTATCTGGCGGCTGGCGGGGATTCGCCGCCAGGAGATGGACTGGCGGCAGTACTTGATCGCCATTGTGCTGTTTAACGCCATTGGTCTCGCGGCGCTGATGGCGCTGCTGATGTGCCAGGGGTGGCTGCCGTTCAATCCGCAGCACTTCCCCAGCCTGTCATGGGATTTAGCGTTGAATACCGCGGTCAGTTTCGTCAGCAACACCAACTGGCAGGCCTACGCCGGGGAAACCACCATGAGCTATCTCAGCCAGATGGTGGGCCTGGCGGTGCAAAACTTCCTGTCGGCCGCGACCGGTATTGCGGTGATCTTCGTGCTGACCCGCGCCTGGGCGCGACAGAAAGTCAGCACCCTCGGCAACGCCTGGGTCGACCTGACCCGCATTACGCTGTGGCTGCTACTGCCTCTTTCTCTGCTGATCGCGCTGTTCTTTGTGCAACAGGGCGTGCCGCAGAACCTGCAGGCTTATCAGCCGTTCACCAGCCTGGAAGGCGTTCGCCAGTGGCTGCCGATGGGGCCGGTCGCCTCGCAGGAAGCGATCAAAATGCTCGGTACCAACGGCGGCGGTTTCTTTAATGCCAACTCATCGCATCCGTTTGAGAACCCGACGGCGTTAACCAACCTGGTGCAGATGCTGGCGATCTTCCTGATCCCGGCGGCGCTGTGTTTTGCCTTTGGCGAAGCGGTCGGCGATCGCCGTCAGGGACGCGCCATCCTGTGGGCGATGGCGCTGATTTTCGTGGTCTGCGTGGCGGTGGTGATGTGGGCGGAAACCCGCGGAAATCCGCATCTGCTCAGCCTTGGCGCCGACAGCAGCCTGAATATGGAAGGGAAAGAGAGCCGCTTTGGCATTCTCGCCAGCAGCCTGTTTGCGGTGGTCACTACTGCGGCCTCCTGCGGCGCGGTCAACGCGATGCATGATTCCTTCACCGCGCTGGGCGGTATGGTGCCGATGTGGTTGATGCAGATTGGCGAGGTGGTCTTCGGCGGCGTAGGCTCCGGGCTATACGGCATGCTGCTGTTCGTCATGCTGGCGGTATTTATCGCCGGGTTGATGATTGGCCGCACGCCGGAATATCTCGGCAAGAAAATCGACGTGCGCGAAATGAAAATGATCGCGCTGGCGATTCTGGTGACCCCGACGCTGGTACTGCTCGGCACCGCGCTGGCGATGATGACCGAAGCCGGACGCAGCGCCATGTTGAATCCTGGGCCGCACGGCTTTAGCGAAGTGTTGTACGCCGTCACCTCGGCGGCCAACAACAACGGCAGCGCCTTCGGCGGCTTAAGCGCCGGCACGACATTCTGGAACCTGCTGCTGGCGTTCTGCATGCTGGTGGGCCGCTTCGGGGTGATCGTCCCGGTGATGGCGATTGCCGGGTCGCTGGTGAATAAGAAAATTCAGCCCGCCAGCTCCGGCACGCTCGCCACCCACGACGCGCTGTTTATCGGCCTGCTTATCGGCACCGTCCTGCTGGTCGGCGCCCTGACCTTTATCCCCGCACTGGCGCTCGGCCCGGTGGCGGAACACTTCTCTTTACTTTAAGCGATGCGGAGCAGCCTGTTATGAGTCGCAAACAATTAGCCCTGCTGGAGCCGACGCTGGTGCGTCAGGCGCTGCTGGATGCGGTGAAAAAACTCAGCCCCTCGGTGCAGTGGCGTAACCCGGTGATGTTTATCGTCTGGATTGGCAGCGTACTGACCACCCTGCTGGCGATGGCCATGGCCGGGGGGTATCTCACGGGTCACACCGGCTTTACCGCCGCCGTCAGCCTGTGGTTATGGTTTACCGTGCTGTTCGCCAATTTCGCCGAAGCCATGGCCGAAGGCCGTAGTAAAGCGCAGGCCAACAGCCTGAAAGGGGTGAAGAAAACCGCTTTCGCCCGTAAGCTGCGCGCGCCGCAGCACGATGCTCCGATGGATCACGTCCCGGCGGAAGAGTTACGCAAAGGCGATATCGTGCTGGTCGAAGCTGGCGACATTATCCCCTGCGACGGCGAAGTGATCGAAGGCGGCGCTTCGGTAGATGAAAGCGCCATCACCGGGGAATCCGCGCCGGTGATCCGCGAGTCCGGCGGCGATTTCGCCTCGGTCACCGGCGGCACCCGGATCCTCTCTGACTGGCTGGTGATCCGCTGCAGCGTCAACCCTGGCGAAACCTTCCTTGACCGGATGATCGCTATGGTTGAAGGCGCGCAGCGCCGTAAAACTCCAAACGAAATCGCGCTGACGATCCTGCTGATCGCCCTGACGCTGGTGTTCCTGCTGGCCACCGCCACCATCTGGCCCTTCTCGGCGTGGAGCGGTAATGCGGTTAGCGTTACCGTGCTGGTCGCGCTGCTGGTGTGTCTGATCCCGACCACCATCGGCGGCCTGCTCTCCGCTATCGGCGTCGCCGGGATGAGCCGGATGCTCGGCGCCAACGTCATCGCCACCAGCGGCCGCGCGGTGGAAGCCGCCGGCGATGTCGACGTACTGCTGCTGGATAAAACCGGCACCATCACCCTCGGCAACCGTCAGGCCTCGGCTTTCCTGCCGGCTCGCGGCGTCGAAGAGCGCGTATTGGCCGACGCCGCCCAACTGTCGTCGCTGGCGGATGAAACGCCGGAAGGCCGCAGCATCGTGGTACTGGCGAAACAGCGCTTTAATTTGCGCGAACGCGACCTGCAGTCGCTGCACGCCACATTTGTCCCCTTTACCGCCCAGACCCGTATGAGCGGTATCAACATCGACCAACGCATGATCCGCAAAGGGTCGGTGGACGCGATTCGCCGCCATATCGAAGCTAACGGCGGCCACTTCCCGGCCGATGTCGATAAGCAGGTAGAAGAGGTCGCCCGCCAGGGGGCCACGCCGCTGGTGGTGGCGGAAGGCGAACGCGTGCTGGGCATTATTTCGCTCAAAGATATCGTCAAAGGCGGCATTAAAGAGCGTTTCGCCCAGCTGCGCAAAATGGGCATTAAAACGGTGATGATCACCGGTGATAACCGCCTGACCGCCGCCGCCATCGCCGCCGAAGCGGGGGTTGATGATTTTCTGGCCGAAGCGACGCCGGAAGCCAAGCTGGCGCTGATTCGTCAGTATCAGTCGGAAGGACGGCTGGTGGCGATGACCGGTGACGGTACCAACGACGCCCCGGCGCTGGCGCAGGCTGATGTGGCGGTCGCGATGAACTCCGGCACCCAGGCAGCAAAAGAGGCGGGCAATATGGTGGATCTCGACTCGAACCCGACCAAGCTGATTGAAGTGGTGCATATCGGTAAACAGATGCTGATGACCCGTGGGTCGTTAACCACATTCAGTATCGCCAACGACGTCGCCAAGTATTTCGCGATTATTCCGGCCGCCTTCGCCGCCGCCTATCCGCAGCTGGCGATGCTGAACGTGATGCATCTGCACTCGCCCTCTTCGGCGATCATGAGCGCGGTTATTTTCAACGCCCTGATTATCGTCTGCCTGATCCCTTTAGCGCTGAAGGGCGTGAGCTATCGTCCGCTGTCGGCATCGGCGATGCTGCGCCGCAACCTGTGGGTTTACGGCCTCGGCGGGCTGATTGTGCCGTTTGTCGGTATTAAAGCTATCGACCTGTTGCTGACCCTGACCGGTCTGGTGTGAGGAAACTACCATGTCATTAATTCGTCCGGCATTTGTGCTATTTATTCTGTTAACCCTGCTCACTGGCGGCCTGTATCCGTTGCTGACTACCGCCTTAGGGCAGTGGTGGTTCCCGCAGCAGGCTAACGGCTCGCTGATCCAGATCGACGGCGAGGTGCGCGGCTCCGCTCTGATCGGGCAGAACTTTACCGCCGCCGGTTATTTCCATGGACGCCCTTCCGCGACGGCAGAGGTGGCGGATAATCCGCTGGCCTCTGGCGGCAGTAACCTGGCGGTCAGCAATCCGGCGCTGGATAAAGCGATTAGCGAACGGGTAGAGGCGTTACGCGCCGCTAACCCGCAAGCGAATCCGACGGTGCCGGTCGAGCTGGTGACCGCATCGGCCAGCGGGCTGGATAACAACCTGACCCCTGCCGCGGCGCTGTGGCAGGTACCGCGCGTCGCCAAAGCGCGCAATCTCAGCGATGTGCAGGTGAAACAGTTAGTGGATCAGGCGACGCAAAAACCGTTGCTCAGCTTTCTCGGTCAACCTGTGGTAAATATACTGCAACTGAATATGGCGCTGGATGCCCTGAAGGATTAATCAATGAGTGACGAGCCGCTGCGCCCGGACCCCGACCGTCTGCTGCAACAAACCGCTGCGCCGCATCGCGGCAAGCTGAAGGTGTTTTTCGGCGCCTGCGCCGGGGTGGGTAAGACCTGGGCTATGCTGGCGGAAGCGCAGCGGCTGCGCGCTCAGGGGCTGGATATTCTGATCGGCGTGGCGGAAACCCACGGCCGCAAAGATACCGCCGCCATGCTGGAGGGGCTTAGCGCCCTCCCGCAAAAGCGCATTTCCCATCGCGGACGCTACGTCCATGAGTTTGACCTCGATGCCGCACTGGCCCGCCGCCCGGCGCTGATCCTGGTGGACGAACTGGCGCATAGCAACGCGCCGGGTTCGCGCCACCCGAAACGCTGGCAGGACGTCGAAGAACTGCTCGAAGCCGGTATCGACGTCTTCACCACCGTCAACGTCCAGCATCTTGAAAGCCTCAATGATGTGGTCAGCGGTATTACCGGCGTGCAGGTACGCGAAACCGTCCCCGACCCCTTCTTTGACGCCGCCGATGATGTCGTTCTGGTGGATTTGCCGCCGGACGATCTGCGCCAGCGCCTGAATGAGGGCAAGGTGTACATTGGCGGTCAGGCCGAACGCGCCATCGAAAACTTCTTCCGCAAAGGTAATCTGATCGCCCTGCGCGAGCTGGCGCTGCGCCGTACCGCCGACCGGGTAGACGAGCAAATGCGCGCCTGGCGCGACCGCCAGGGGCAGGAAAAAGTCTGGCACACCCGCGACGCCATTCTGCTGTGTATCGGCCACAACACCGGCAGTGAAAAACTGGTTCGCGCCGCCGCCCGGCTGGCAGCCAGGCTCGGCAGCGTCTGGCACGCGGTCTATGTAGAAACGCCCGCTCTGCACCGACTGCCGGAGGCCAGGCGGCGGGCGATCCTCGCCGCGCTGAAGCTGGCGCAAGAGTTAGGCGCCGAGACCGCCACCCTCTCCGACCCATCGGAAGAAAAAGCGGTGCTGCATTACGCTCGCGAGCACAACCTCGGCAAAATTGTGATTGGCCGCCAGGGAGAGCGCCGCTGGTGGGAACGAGCCGGGTTTGCCGACCGTCTGGCGCGTCGCGCCCCGGACCTCGATCTGGTGGTGATCGCGCTGGATGAAAAACCGGCCTCCCTGCCCGCCCGCGCGAACGACAATCGTACGGCGCTCGACAAATGGCGCCAGCAGTTGAAGGGCTGTCTGTTGGCTGTGGCGCTATGCGCCATTATCACCGTAGTCGCCATGCAGTGGCTGATGGCCTTCGAAGCCGCCAACCTGGTGATGCTCTATCTACTGGGCGTGGTGATTATCGCCCTGCTGTATGGCCGCTGGCCATCGGTGCTGGCGACCTTTATCAACGTCATTAGCTTCGATCTCTTTTTTGTCGCCCCACGCGGCACGCTGGCGGTTTCCGACGTCCAGTATCTGCTGACGTTCGGCGTGATGCTGACCGTTGGTCTGGTGATCGGCAACCTGACCGCCGGGATGCGTTACCAGGCGCGGGTGGCGCGTTACCGCGAGCGGCGCACCCGCCACCTGTATGAAATGTCGAAAGCGCTGGCGGTCGGCCGCAGCCGCGAAGATATCGCCGCCACCAGCGAACGCTTTATTACCTCCACCTTTCAGGCCCGCAGCCAACTACTGCTGCCAGATGAGAACGGGCAGCTGCAGCCGATGACCCAGCAATCCGGCGTTTTCTCGTGGGATGATGCGATTGCCCGCTGGAGCTTCGATAAGGGCCAGCCAGCCGGAGCCGGTACCGACACTCTCCCCGGCGTGCCGTATCAAATTCTGCCGCTACAAAGCGCCGCCCGCACCTGGGGACTGCTGCTGGTCGAACCGGAAAATCTGCGTCAGCTGATGATCCCCGAACAGCAACGGCTGCTGGAAACCTTTACCCTGCTGGTGGCCAGCGCCCTTGAACGTCTGACCCTGACCGCCAGCGAAGAGCAGGCGCGCTTGACCAGCGAACGCGAAAGCCTGCGCAACTCACTACTGGCCGCCCTCTCCCACGATCTGCGGACGCCGCTGACGGTCCTGTTCGGCCAGGCGGAGATCCTGACCCTCGATCTGGCCAGCGAAGGTTCGAAGCACGCGCCGCAGGCCAACGAAATTCGCCAGCACGTGCTCAACACCACCCGGCTGGTGAATAATTTACTGGATATGGCGCGTATTCAGTCCGGCGGCTTTAATCTGCATAAAGAGTGGTTAACCCTCGAAGAGATAGTCGGTAGCGCCCTGCGTATGCTGGAGCCGGGGCTTGGCGGCCAGCACATCCAGCTGTCGCTGCCGGACCCGCTACTGCTGGTCCACGTAGACGGCCCGCTGTTTGAGCGGGTGCTGATCAACCTGCTGGAAAACGCGCATAAATACGCCGGCGCGCAGGCGCAGATTGGCATTCACTCCGAAGCGGATAGGCAGCAGTTGATCATTGAAGTCTGGGATAATGGGCCGGGGATCCCGGCAGGCCAGGAACAGGCTATCTTTGATAAGTTCGCGCGTGGTAATAAAGAATCGGCTATCCCCGGCGTCGGTCTGGGGCTGGCGATTTGCCAGGCCATTGTCGAGGTGCACGACGGTAGCATTACCGCCAGCAACCGTCCGGAGGGCGGAGCCTGTTTCCGTGTTACACTGCCGCGAGAAGCGCCCCCAGAACTGGAAGAGTTAACCGAGGACATGTGATTAACGTTTTAATCATCGAAGACGAACACGCTATCCGCCGCTTTCTGCGCACCGCGCTGGAAGCCGACGGTATGCGCGTATTTGAAGCCGAAACCCTGCAGCGGGGGCTCATCGAAGCCGCCACCCGCAAACCGGATTTAGCGATCCTCGATCTCGGCCTGCCGGACGGGGACGGTAATGATTTTATCCGTGAAGTCCGCCAGTGGAGCCAGATGCCGATTATCGTGCTGTCGGCACGCAGCGAAGAGCATGACAAAATCGCCGCCCTTGACGCTGGCGCCGATGACTACCTGAGTAAACCGTTTGGCATAGGCGAACTGCAGGCGCGACTGCGCGTCGCGCTGCGCCGTCACGGCAGCGCACAGGCCGATGAGCCGGTGGTGCGCTTTGCCGATATTAGCGTCGATATCCCCGCCCGCCGTATCATGCGCGGCAGTGAAGAAATTCATCTGACGCCCATCGAGTTTCGCTTGCTGGCGGCGCTACTGAACAATCCGGGCAAAGTGCTTACCCAACGCCAGCTTCTGAATCAGGTATGGGGACCTAACGCCGTGGAGCACAGTCACTATTTGCGGATTTATATGGGGCACTTACGGCAAAAACTGGAGGCTGACCCGGCGCGGCCGCAGCATCTGCTGACCGAAACCGGTATTGGCTATCGCTTTATGCCTTGAAGGAAACAAATCAATGACCCCGGCGGTCGGTTAATGCCGCCGGGGTAAACAGGATCAGGCGTTTTTCAGCACTTCACTGACAATCTCTACCGCTTCTTTTTCAATCAGCTTGCGATGTTCTTCGCCAAGGAAGCTCTCGCAGTAGATTTTGTAGGCGTCTTCGGTGCCTGACGGACGGGCCGCGAACCAGCCGTTGTCGGTCATCACTTTCAGCCCGCCGATAGAAGCGCCGTTGCCCGGCGCCGCGGTCAGACGCGCGGTGATTGGATCGCCCGCCAGCGTGTCGGCGCTAACCATTTCCGGCGACAGCTTAGACAGCGCCGCTTTCTGCGCGGAAGTGGCCGATGCCTGCAGACGGTTGTAGCTCGGGGCGCCAAAGCGTTCCGCCAGCTCGTTGTAGTGCTCCTGCGGGTTCTTACCGGTCACCGCGGTGATTTCCGCCGCCAGCAGGCACATGATGATACCGTCTTTATCGGTGGACCACGGCGTGCCATCGAAACGCAGGAATGATGCCCCTGCGCTCTCTTCGCCGCCGAAGCCGAAGCTGCCATCGAACAGACCGTCAACAAACCACTTGAAGCCCACCGGCACTTCCACCAGCTTACGGCCCAGATCGTTAACCACGCGGTCAATCATCGCCGAGGAAACCAGCGTTTTACCAACCGCAACGTCTTTACCCCACTGCGGACGATGCTGGAACAGGTAGTTGATAGCCACCGCCAGATAGTGGTTCGGATTCATCAGGCCAGCCGGGGTCACGATACCGTGACGGTCGTAATCCGGATCGTTGGCGAAGGCCAGATCGAACTTATCGCGCAGCGCCAGCAGACCCGCCATCGCACACTCGGAGGAGCAGTCCATGCGGATCGCGCCATCTTTATCCAGGTGCATAAAGCGGAACGTCTGATCGACCTGATCGTTAACGATGGTCAGATCCAGCTTGTAGTGCTCGCCGATGCGTTTCCAGTATTCGATACCCGAACCGCCCAGCGGGTCGACGCCCAGTTTCAGGCCCGCTTTCTGAATAGCCGCCATATCGACGATATCCGCCAGCCCTTCAATAAACGGCTGTACCAGGTCCTGCTCTTTCACGTGGCCGGAAGCCAGCGCGGCGTCGAGAGAAATACGCTTCACGCCCTGCAGACCGGCGGCCAGCAGTTCATTCGCGCGGTTCTCCACCACTTTAGTCACGTTGGTATCAGCCGGGCCGCCGTTTGGCGGGTTGTACTTAATACCGCCATCTTCCGGCGGGTTGTGCGACGGGGTGATAACGATACCATCCGCCAACGGGCCGCCTTTTTTGTTATGCACCAGAATCGCGTTGGAAACCGCCGGCGTCGGGGTGAAACCGTTGTTTTCCTGAACGATCACATCAACACCGTTCGCCGCCAGCACTTCCAGCACGGAAATGAAGGCCGGTTCGGATAAAGCGTGGGTATCCTTACCCACGTAGCACGGGCCGGTGATGCCGTTTTTCGCGCGGTTTTCCGCAATCGCCTGCGCAATCGCCAGAATATGCTGCTCATTGAAATTGTGGCGCCCTGCGCTACCGCGATGGCCGGAGGTGCCGAACTTAACCGCATGCTCCGCATTGCCCGCTTCCGGCTTCAGCACATAGTACTGAGCGGTCAGCTGGGCGACGTTAATCAAATCACTCTGTTGTGCCGGCTGACCCGCACGTTTATCGATTGCCATTGCCTGATCCTTCTGGTGCAAAGTTTAATTAACTAGATCGTGCCGCATACCTTTTCAATCAGCTCCGCAGGGAACTGCATTGATTGCATGATGTGTTCGATCATGCTGCATTTACGGCCGGTATTAGTATTGGTGATAACCCACCACGGCGTACCAGGAACCTGTTTCGGTTTGGTCTGATTACCGCTTTTCAGCAGCGTCCGTGAGTCTTCGGCGAAGTATACGCGGGTGCGTCCGTGCAGAGACTCAGTGGCTTCTGAAAATGCCTTGCTGTCTAACGAGTAAAGCGTAGTCAATACCAGCATGAAGCGGTTAACCGCGCGCTTTTGTTCAGCGTATTCGTCAGATAACAGCAGCTCGCGCATGGCGCGGACTTTATCTTTAACCGGGTTGGCCGGCTTCGCTTCGACGACTGGCGCCGCCGCAGGAGCAGCCGCCGGCGCGGCTTTCGCCGCTGGCGCGCCAGATGCAGGCTGAGAAACGGCGGAAAATTTCAGCATGCGCCGTAAAATGTCGGATGCGCTCTCGCCGATATGCAGAGTGTGGCTGGCAATATAGCGGTAGAGCTCATCATCAACTTCGATTGTTTTCATCTTAATCCAGTGCGATTTCTTTGTTTCTGAATACAAGTCGTCGGGATTAACTATCCTTTGTCTTTCACACTACTGCGCAAAAGGCATCAGATAGAGGACAAATCCCAACCGCGAATAGCGTCAAACCAGGATGGCGGTAAAACTCAGAATGCTTCCGGGTCTTGCAGCCTAATGGCAGAATGTCCAACATAATACCCTAACCCGACGGAGCGAAAAAAAGAACTTTGCCATGAAATTAAATAGCCGAGCGCAATCTGCACAAAACCCGCACAATAAATCCCCAATCGTCCTGGTACACGGCCTGTTCGGCAGCCTGGACAACCTTGGGATCCTCGCCCGCGATCTGGTCGCCGACTACGATATATTGCAGGTCGATATGCGCAACCACGGCTTATCGCCGCGTTCACCGGAGATGACCTACCGCGCGATGGCGCAGGACCTGCTCGATACCCTCGACGATCATCAGATCGAGAAAGCGACCTTTATCGGCCATTCGATGGGCGGCAAAGCGGTGATGGCGCTGACCGCGCTGGCGCCGGATCGCATCGCCGGGCTGGTGGCGATTGATATCGCGCCGGTGGCTTATCACGTCCGCCGTCATGATGAGATCTTCGCGGCGATTAACGCCGTCAGCGAATCCGCCGCCAGCACCCGCCAGCAGGCGGCGCAGGTAATGCGCGAGTATATAAATGAAGAAGGCGTCATTCAGTTTCTGCTGAAATCCTTTGTCGACGGCGCGTGGCGCTTCAACGTGCCGGCGCTGTGGGATCAATACCCGCATATTGTCGGCTGGGAAACCGTGCCCGCCTGGCCGCACCCGGCGCAATTTATTCCCGGCGGCAACTCCCCTTATGTCACCGATGAATACCGCGACGCGCTGCTGGCGCAGTTCCCGCAAGCCCGCGCCCACGTCATTGCCGGCGCCGGACACTGGGTGCATGCGGAAAAACCCGAGGCGGTTTTACGCGCAATTCGCCGTTATCTGAGCACAATTGAAGCCTGAGTGGCTAAAAAACGCCCGACCGCGCGGCAGAATGCCCGCGGTCGTTGGCGCAGCGGTTCGCCTGATGTATTATGGCGCGCTATCTGCGCCGGCTATAGCCCGGCAGCTTGTTTCCCCGAAGTCACTCTGAATCATGGCAAAAGAACAAACGGACCGAACGACATTAGATTTGTTCGCAAATGAGCGTCGCCCGGGTAGACCGAAAACCAATCCGCTTTCGCGCGATGAACAACTGCGCATCAACAAACGCAATCAGCTCAAACGCGATAAGGTTCGCGGCTTGAAGCGCGTTGAGTTGAAGCTCAACGCCGATGCGGTCGACGCGCTTAATGAGCTGGCGGAAGCCCGCAACATGAGCCGCAGCGATCTTATCGAAGAGATGCTGATGCACCAACTGGCCTGCCTGCGTAACCAGGGCGAAGTCTGAAAAACGCAAAAAAATCGCTTTCATGTAGCAGAGTGTGCACCAGGACGTTATTGCTGTTTCCGCGCCCTTCCCTGTTCTGCTATGATTGCCGTTAACTGTAGGCATAATGCCACTACCACATCATTAAGTTTCAAGAGGTTATTTTACTCATGGCAATCATCGGCATCTTTTTTGGCAGCGACACCGGCAACACCGAAAATATTGCAAAAATGATCCAAAAGCAGCTCGGTAAAGACGTTGCTGAAGTTCACGACATTGCCAAGAGCAGCAAAGAAGATCTGGAAAGCCACGATATTCTGCTGCTCGGCATCCCAACCTGGTACTACGGCGAAGCGCAGTGCGACTGGGACGACTTCTTCCCGACGCTGGAAGAGATCGACTTCAACGGTAAGCTGGTAGCCGTCTTTGGCTGCGGCGACCAGGAAGATTACGCAGAATACTTCTGCGATGCGCTGGGCACCATTCGTGACATTATTGAACCGCGCGGCGCAACCATCGTTGGCCACTGGCCGACCGCGGGCTACCACTTCGAAGCGTCTAAAGGCCTGGCGGACGACGATCACTTCGTCGGTCTGGCGATTGATGAAGACCGTCAACCGGAGCTGACCAACGAGCGCGTTGAGAAGTGGGTGAAGCAGATTTCCGAAGAGCTGCATCTGGAAGAAATCAAAAACGCCTAAGAATCAAACAGCGCAGCTATTAAGCTGCGCTGAATTAATAGATAAAAGCAATCAAACTAATAGCTACAAGTTTTTAACTTTTCATCACATATCTGTACAATGTCCTCTGATTCCACGAGGTCACGTGACACAGTTTGTAGCTGGTAATTCGTTTTTGACAGCTTACAAGGCGCGATGGTTGCAGTTTTCATTTCAGAGTAGCAGCTCTATAATGAGACGCATTACATCGGGTGATTCTCTGTATTGCTTCCCTTTAAAGGAAGCCGATCTTTAGCAACAGGACAGATTCCGCATGACTGACAACAATATCGCATTAAAGAAGGCTGGCCTGAAAGTCACACTTCCCCGACTGAAAATTCTGGAAGTGTTGCAGGAACCGGATAACCATCACGTCAGTGCGGAAGATTTATACAAACGCCTGATCGATATGGGTGAAGAGATTGGTCTGGCTACCGTTTACCGCGTGCTGAACCAGTTCGACGATGCAGGCATCGTGACTCGCCACAACTTCGAAGGCGGTAAATCCGTATTCGAGCTGACTCAGCAACACCACCACGATCACCTGATTTGCCTCGATTGCGGCAAAGTGATCGAGTTCAGCGATGATTCTATCGAATCCCGCCAACGTGAAATTGCTGCGCAACACGGCATCCGCTTAACCAACCACAGCCTGTACCTCTACGGCCACTGTGCGGAAGGCGACTGCCGCGAAGATGAACATGCCCACGATGCGGTGAATAAATAATTTCCCGTCTCGTATGTAATGAAAAGCCAGCCTTCAGGTTGGCTTTTTTTATGGGTGAAATCCGCCTGAATGCGTATTCTGTCAGAGCCTAACGCCTTGTACGGAGAGTTACTATGGAGCTGCGCCAGCTACGCTATTTTGTCCGCATCGTGGAAACCGGCAGTATGGGCCGCGCCGCGCTCGATCTGAATATTGGCGTCTCTGCGCTCAGCCAGCAAATGGCGCGTCTGGAAAATGAACTCGCTATCCGCCTGCTGCAACGGACTTCGCGCGGCGTAATGCCCACCAGCGCCGGCCTCGCCTTTTACTCGCAGGCGCAACTGGCGCTGCGCCATGCTGACGATGCCATTCTCGCCGCGCGTGAAGCACGCCTTTCCGGTCACGTCAGCGTCGGTATGGCGCCGAGTACCGCTTCTGTGCTGGGCGTACCTTTTATCAACGCCATGCGCGAAAGCTACGCCGACGTCCGCCTGCACCTGGTGGAAAGCCTCTCCGGCAATCTGGAACGGATGATCAACACCCGCCAGCTCGATTTAGCCATCGTTTTCCAGAAAGAGAAGATCCTGCGCTGGAGCGCCCGACCCATTCTTGAGGAACGTCTGTTCCTGATTGGCGCCCATGACGTGCTGGCGCCGCTGCCCGGCGATAGCATCTCTCCGGACCAGCTTGCCGCCATCCCGCTGATTATGCCAAGCCAGGGACATGGCCTGCGCGGCAGGCTGGACGCTATTTGCCAGGAGCACGCCATCAACGTTGACGTGGTGGCTGAAATCGATGGCCTGGCCCTGCTGATGCGCGCCGTCCGTGACGGGCTCGGCGCCACGCTGCAGCCGGGCGCGGCGATTTCTCATCTCGACAGCAAGGCGCTAAGAGTGATCGGCGTCGACAATCCGGTACTAAGCCGACCTAATTTTCTGGTCAGTCTCTCAGATGACGAACTCACCCCGGCAGGCCTTGCCGCGCGCGTGATACTGACCAAAGTCATGCGTCAGCTTGTGGAAACTGGCTGCTGGCCGGGCGCCAGTCTTTACACTTCCTAAACCCCTCTTTAGCTTTACGCCATAGCGCCTGTCGCCCCTGCGCCTTACATTTCCATTACAAATTTAACAATTAGTCAAAGCGTAATGGAGCCGATAATGGTGGATGTACTGGTGATTGGCGGCGGCAACGCCGCGTTATGCGCCGCCTTAACCGCCCGGGAAGCAGGCGCATCCGTACTGCTGCTGGAAGCCGCGCCGCGGGAATGGCGGGGCGGTAACTCTCAGCACACGCGTAACCTGCGTTGTATGCACGATGCGCCGCAGGATGTCTTAGTCGACAGCTACCCGGAAGAAGAATACTGGCAGGATCTGCTGCGCGTCACCGGGGGCAACACCAACGAAGCGCTGGCTCGCCTGGTGATCCGCACTTCGTCGCAATGTCGGGACTGGATGCGCCGTCATGGCGTTAACTTTCAACCGCCCTTATCCGGCGCCCTGCATGTCGCCCGCACCAACGCCTTTTTTATGGGCGGCGGTAAAGCCCTGGTCAATGCCTATTACCGCAGCGCCGAGCAGATGGGCGTGCAGATCCGCTATAACACGCCGGTGCAGGCGCTTGAATTACGTGATGGCGAATTCGTCGCCGCGCTGGCGGGCACCGAGCGGATCGCCGCGAAAACCTGCGTGCTCGCCGCCGGCGGTTTTGAATCTAACCGCGAGTGGCTGCGCGAAGCCTGGGGGCAAAATGAGCGCGGCGAGTGGCCTGCCGACAACTTTCTCATCCGCGGCACCCGTTTTAACCAGGGAGTGCTGCTCAAATTTATGATCGACGCAGGAGCCGATATCATCGGCGATCCTTCACAGTCGCACTGCGTCGCCATTGACGCCCGGGCGCCGCTCTATGACGGCGGCATCTGTACCCGCGTCGACTGCGTGTCGCTGGGGGTGGTGGTGAACCGCGATGCCGAGCGCTTTTATGATGAAGGGGAGGATTTCTGGCCCAAACGTTACGCCATCTGGGGCCGTCTGGTCGCCCACCAGCCGGGGCAAATCGGCTATTCGATCATCGACAGTAAAGCCGTTGGACAGTTTATGCCGCCCGTTTTTCCGGGCGCCCAGGCCAATACCATCGCGGAACTGGCCCGCCAATTGGGGCTGGATGGCGAACGTTTGTCGCAGACCATCGCCAGCTACAATGCCGCCTGTACGCCAGGCCAGTTCGACCATACCCGTCTTGATAATTGCGCTACCTCCGGCCTGACGCCGCCAAAAACCCACTGGGCGCGGCCTATCGATACGCCGCCTTATTATGGTTATGCCCTGCGTCCAGGGATCACCTTCACCTACCTCGGGCTGTACGTCAATCAACACGCCGCCGTTCACTTTGCCGGTAAGCCGAGCCGCAACCTGTTTGTCGCCGGCGAAATGATGGCTGGCAACGTACTGGGCAAAGGCTATACCGCCGGCGTAGGCATGTCGATCGGGACCACATTCGGCCGCATTGCCGGTCAGCAAGCCGCCCTGGCGGCGCAGCAGGAGAAACATCATGAAGTCGCTTGAAAAGCTGATCATCGAGGCGCAAATCATCACCGAGCCGGAGGCGGAAGTCGAACGGGTGATGCAGGTCTGTAACGCCTGTCGCTATTGCGAAGGGTTTTGCGCCGTATTCCCTGCCATGACCCAGCGTCTGGCATTCGGCAAGGCGGATATTAACTATCTGGCGAACCTGTGCCACAACTGCGGCGCCTGTCTGCACGCCTGTCAGTATGCCCCGCCGCACGAGTTTGCGATTAATGTTCCCAAAGCAATGGCGGAAGTGCGGCTGGAAACCTATCAACATTACGCCCGGCCCGCCGCTTTCGGCAGTTTATATCGCCGTGCGGGGATCGCCACGGTGCTGGCGCTGGTCGCGGGTCTTGTTCTGTTTCTGCTGCTGGCGATGGGGCTTAAAGGTTCGCTGCTGCACCCGCCGCTGGCCGGTGATTTCTACCAGATTTTCCCGCATAACCTGCTGGCGTGGATGTTCGGTTCGGTTTTCATTGTGGCCATTGGTTTATTGATGAGCGGGGTGATTCGTTTCTGGCGCGAGATCTCGCCTGGCCAACCGCAAGCTGGTGATATCGCCAGGGCCTCGCATGATGCGCTGACGTTGAAATATCTCGACGGTGGCCACGGTAAAGGCTGTAACGAGGCCGATGATGCCTTCACGCTGATGCGCCGCCGTTTTCACCACTTCACCTTTTACGGCTTTATGCTCTGTTTCGCCGCCACGCTGGTGGCTACGGGCTATCACTATTTCGCCGGCTGGGAAGCGCCCTATCCGTTCTTCAGCGTACCGGTGCTGCTTGGCACACTTGGCGGCATCGGGCTACTGGTGGGCCCGGCGGGTTTGCTATGGCTGAACCTGCGCCGCTCGCCGCTGCACGGCGACGCACGGCAAAAACCAATGGATCGCGCTTTTATCCTACTGTTGCTGCTGACCAGTTTTACCGGGCTCGCGCTACTGGTGGGCCGGGACACCTCGTGGATGGGCATTCTGCTCGCTATCCATCTCGGGGTGGTGATGGCGCTGTTTTTAACGCTGCCTTACGGAAAATTTGCCCACGGATTTTATCGCTGTGCGGCGCTACTCAAGTGGGCGATTGAGAAACGCCGCGGAAAACAGGCGGCAGTCGCAGGTGACTAACCCGCCCCTCTTACCTCTATAAAAACAAGATAAAGACAATGGAGAGCACACCCTATGACCCAACCAACCTCGCGCGCCGGTACCTTCGGCGCAATTCTCCGCGTAACCAGCGGTAATTTTCTCGAGCAATTCGACTTCTTTCTGTTTGGTTTCTATGCCACCTATATCGCCAGAACCTTCTTTCCGGCAGAGAGTGAGTTCGCGGCGTTGATGCTCACCTTTGCCGTATTTGGTTCCGGTTTCCTGATGCGCCCCATCGGCGCGGTGGTATTAGGAGCTTATATCGACAGGATCGGTCGCCGCAAAGGGCTGATGGTCACCCTGGCGATTATGGGCTGCGGCACGTTACTGATTGCGCTGGTGCCGGGCTACCAAACCATCGGCGTGCTGGCGCCGGTGCTGGTCTTAATTGGCCGTTTGTTGCAAGGATTCTCGGCCGGGGTCGAGCTCGGCGGTGTGTCGGTCTACCTGTCGGAAATCGCCAAACCGGGGAAAAAGGGGTTCTATACCAGTTGGCAGTCCGCCAGCCAACAGGTCGCCATCCTCATGGCGGCGCTGATTGGCTACGCGCTGAACGAGACGCTGGGTCACGACGAGATTGCAGAATGGGGCTGGCGCATTCCCTTCTTTATCGGCTGCCTGATTATCCCGCTGATTTTCGTGCTCCGGCGTTCGCTGCAGGAGACCGAAGCGTTTCTGCAGCGTAAGCATCGTCCCGATACCAAAGAGATACTGACCACTATTGTTAAAAACTGGCGCATCATCAGCGCGGGCACCTTACTGGTGGCGATGACCACCACCACCTTTTATTTTATTACCGTCTATACCCCAACTTATGGCAGAGCGGTACTGCATCTGAGCGCACGCGACAGCTTGCTGGTCACGATGCTGGTCGGTATCTCTAACTTTATCTGGTTGCCGATTGGCGGGGCGCTGTCAGACAAAATAGGCCGCCGTCCGGTACTGATGGGAATTACCGTCCTGGCGCTGCTGACCACCTGGCCGGTGATGCAATGGCTCACCGCCGCGCCGGATTTCACCCGCATGACGCTGGTGCTGCTGTGGTTCTCGTTCTTCTTTGGTATGTATAACGGCGCAATGGTGGCGGCGCTAACGGAAGTGATGCCGGTCTACGTTCGCACCGTGGGCTTTTCGCTGGCGTTTAGCCTCGCCACCGCTATCTTCGGTGGGCTGACGCCGGCTATCTCTACCGCACTGGTCGAAATCACCGGTGATAAGAGCGCGCCAGGCTGGTGGCTGATGTGCGCGGCCCTATGCGGATTCGCCGCCACCGCCATGCTGTTCATGCGTCTGAGCCGCGGCTATCAGCCAGCGGAAATACCGCGTTAAAATAGCGACGGGCGGAGTGTGCGCTCCGCCCGTTTACGCTTAACTGTCTGCTTTACTTAGTGGTGTTATTACTGCGAATCTCCTGCCAGATTTTATCGCAGCGCGCTTTTACCGCCTGGTCATTACCGGTGCGCGTCGCCTGAATACAGGCCTGATAATCCAGCACTCTGACGCTCTCCTGCGTCGCAAACTGCTGATGCGGTTTCTCTTCCTTCAGGACGTTGAGTACGCTCTGACAGGCTTCAATCTTGTCCGGATTACCTTCTGCCGTGTTGATACAGGCGCTATAGGCATCTTTCAATTTGGAATCTTCTTTCGGCGCTGGCGATGGCGCGCAGGCAACCAGACCTGATGCCATGATAGCGATGAGCAGCAACTTTTTCATAGTTATTCTCCCAGAGGGGCGGCAGGCTCACGCCCGCCGCGCAGGCATCAGAAAATGGTGAACGGCGCGATAACCATAAACTTCACGTCACGCTCATCCTGGAAGATGTTGCCGTAACCACCGCTCCAGCTTGGGATGTCGGAGTGGTTGTCGTATTGCGTGAAGTGCAGTTTGAACATCGTTCCTTTCGCCCGGCCTTCCTGCAGGGTGTAGATAGCATCCAGACTGTAGGCGGACTCTTTCAGACGATAGTTAGGATCGTAGTAAGCATCCGGGGATGCCATTCTGCCAGGCTTCGCATCCCAGGCGTAAACATAGGAAGCGCCAAACGCCCAGCCCGGCATATCCCAGTTCTTCATGTCATACATCGCCCCGAAGAACACCGCTTTCTCGCCGTTGGCGTTAAAGTCGGAGCGGTTATCCCACCAGATATCAAGACGACCATTAGAGGAGGCATAGGTTGGCGTCATACGCTGCAGGAAGTAGCCCTGCTGGCCATCGGCTTTAACCCAGGTCCCTTCCAGACGCAGATCCAGCACATCGGCCGCTTTATAGCCAAAGGTGATCGCCTGCAGCCACGCGGTGCCGTCGTAGATGTCGTTGACGCCGCCGTTGCTGACTTTATCGCGGGTACCATAGAACTGATAGCTGGCGCTTAACGGCGAACCGGCGATATCAAATTTGTAGCTGGCCTTCGCAAAGTATTGATCGATATAACCTTCAGCCTGGCCAAAAGCGGCTTCAAGCACCAGATCGTTTTTAAAATCGTATTTCGCGCCAAGAGAGTGCAGATAGTCGACCTTGGTTTTCTTATCGTTCTGGTAGAAATCATCCATCTCGATATGCCACGGCGCTTTATATTCGTTGGTCCACATGTAGGAGAAACTCAGCGCGCCGTTATCGCCATAGTCGAAGTTGGCTCCGGCTTCCGCCCCCTGATAGGTACCCGGCATAAAGCTCCAGTGCGGCGCCAGCAGCGTTTGCCCGGTCGGCTGGATATAACCCGCGCGCGCCCACGCCGGGCCGAATTTAAATTTAGCCGCTGCTTTATACAGGCTAATCCCGCTCTTATCGCCGGAATAATCTTCACTGTAGGCACGGTTACTGGAGGAGAAGGCAATTTCGTTCGGGTGGCCGCTGTCGCCGTTTTCCGCCATTTCTATCGCGGTGAAGGCGGCAATATCAATCCCGAACATATCGGCGGCATAGCCGGACTGGAAATCCAGGTTGGCGTTCCAGGTAGAATGGGAAAGGTTGGTTTCATACTTGTCGGTTTCTACGTTTTTACGGTCGCGCTCGCGCTGCCAGTAATAGATACCGCCAGTTAAAGTAGAATCATCGATAAAGCCTGCTGCGCTGGCCTGTGGAGCCACAACCCAACCCGACATCGCGGTGACGGCGGCAATAGCCAGCGCCAGCGTACTACGTTTGCCACTAAACGTACGCATGTGCATATCCTCTTTGACGTTTTAAAATTGCGATTGCCAAAGGCAGCTCGCTAAAAAAATAAAAAAGTACTAAAAGCGGTGCGGTTAAAAGTCCGCGAAACCACTATGGATAGACTATTTTTCGTGACGCGAATTATCAATCTCTTTCGCAGAGCAAAGCTTAAGATTATGACAAAGCGCACATAATTTATGTCTTTTTGTTACAGACTTACTTCTCAGCTTTTTTAACGATAAGTCATGGTTATATCGAAAAAAAATTGATAGTTGCCGGAAGCTGAAACGGTTAAATGTAAATACACCGGCAGGAAGAGATGGGGAATTATTACGGTGTTTTAATAAGATTAATTCGCATCGAAAAAATATCGATTTTTAATTCACTGATTCTGAAATAAAAAAAACGCCGCAATGTGCGGCGTTTCATGAATACGGTGAGCATTACTCGCCGATTTTAGCCCAGGTGTCACGCAGGCCAACGGTGCGGTTGAAGACCAGATGGCCCTCGGTGGCGTAGCGGCTGTCGAGGCAGAAGTAACCTTCGCGCTCGAACTGGTATGCTTTACCCGCCTGCGCTTTTGACAGGCTCGGCTCGGCGAAACCTTGCTTGATGACCAGCGATTCCGGGTTCATTACCGCCAGGAAGTCATCCGCCGCGCCCGGGTTCGGCACGCTAAACAGACGGTCATAGAGGCGAATTTCAACCGGCAGCGCGTGCGCCGCGCTCACCCAGTGGATAACGCCTTTGACCTTGCGGCCATCGGCCGGGTCTTTACTCAGGGTGTCGGCATCGTAAGTACAGAAGATGGTAGTGATGTTACCCTCTGCATCTTTCTCAACGCGTTCCGCTTTAATCACGTAGGCGTTGCGCAGACGCACCTCTTTACCCAGCACCAGACGCTTGTACTGTTTGTTAGCTTCTTCGCGGAAGTCCGCGCGATCGATCCAGATCTCAGCGCTGAATGGTACTTCGCGGCTGCCCATCTCCGGCTTGTTCGGATGGTTCGGCATCGCCACCATTTCGCTTGCGCCCTGCGGATAGTTTTCGATAACCAGTTTAACCGGATCGATCACCGCCATCGCGCGCGGCGCGTTTTCATTCAGATCTTCACGAATGCACGACTCCAGCGACGCCATCTCAATGGTGTTGTCCTGCTTGGTCACGCCGATGCGTTTGCAGAACTCGCGGATGGATTCAGCGGTATAGCCGCGACGGCGCAGACCGGAAATAGTCGGCATACGCGGGTCATCCCAGCCTTCCACATGCTTTTCGGTCACCAGCTGATTCAGCTTACGCTTGGACATCACGGTGTATTCGAGATTCAGGCGCGAGAATTCATACTGACGCGGATGCACCGGAATACTGATGTTGTCGAGCACCCAGTCGTACAGACGACGGTTGTCCTGGAACTCCAGGGTACACAGCGAGTGGGTGATACCTTCCAGCGCATCGCTGATGCAGTGGGTGAAGTCGTACATCGGGTAGATGCACCATTTGTTGCCGGTCTGATGGTGTTCGGCAAATTTAATGCGATACAGCACCGGGTCACGCATCACGATGAATGGCGACGCCATGTCGATCTTCGCGCGCAGGCAAGCCTTACCCTCTTCAAAACCGCCGGTACGCATTTTTTCGAACAGCGCGAGGTTCTCTTCCACGCTGCGATCGCGGTACGGGCTGTTTTTACCCGCTTCTTTCAGGGTACCGCGGTATTCGCGGATCTCGTCGGCGGACAGTTCGTCAACGTAGGCCAAACCTTTGTTGATCAGTTCAACCGCATACTGATGCAGCTGATCGAAGTAATCAGAGGAGTAGCAGACATCGCCGGACCAGTGGAAACCTAACCACTGCACGTCGTTTTTAATCGACTCCACGTATTCGATATCTTCTTTCACCGGGTTGGTGTCATCGAAACGCAGATTACATTGACCTTGATAATCCTGAGCGATGCCGAAGTTCAGGCAAATGGATTTTGCATGGCCAATGTGCAGGTAACCGTTCGGTTCCGGCGGGAAGCGGGTATGAACGGTGGTGTGCTTACCGGTAGCCAGATCTTCATCGATGATCTGACGGATAAAGTTAGTCGGGCGGGCTTCTGCCTCACTCATCACGGGTTCCTCAAAGCGTAAACAACGTATAACGGCACATGATCTTACAAGCAGGGCGCAGAGACAACTATTAGTTACGCAAAATACGTATCTGTTGTTGGATATGGGGGTATTTGCTGCAAAAAAAAGCGGCGCAGGTTTCGCTGCGCCGCTGAGGCAAAACTCTACTCAGGAGCCTTACTTGCCTTTAATCTCGAACAACGGCGTTTGGCCGGCAACAACGTTACCCGTTGCCTGAATCACCAGCGCGCTGTAATCATCGCTGTTGCTGCAGACGACCGGACTGATCATCGAGCGGGCGTTGGCGTTAAGGAACGCCAGATCCATTTCCAGGATCGGCTCGCCGGCTTTCACCTGTGCGCCCTCTTCAACCAGACGTTTAAAGCCTTTGCCTTCCAGCGCGACGGTATCAATGCCCATATGGACGACGATTTCCGCGCCGTTATCGGTTTCCAGGCAGAATGCGTGGTTGGTGTTGAAGATTTTCACCACCGTACCGGCCGCCGGCGCGACAACGATGTTATCGGTCGGTTTCACCGCGATACCGTCACCAACGGCTTTGCTGGCGAAGGCTTCATCCGGCACCTGCTCAAGCGCCACCACTTCACCGGTGATCGGGGAAACCAGCGCTTCGACGGTTTTGGCGTTCGCGACCGCCTGCGGTTTGGCCGCAGGCGCGGCGGCTGGCGCGCTGTCAGTCGAAGCAGCCGCAGCAGCAACCGGACCACGGGCAACCACTTTCTTCATGGCGTCGCCAACGGATTCCGCTTTCGCGCCAACAATGACCTGGATGGTCTGTTTGTTCAGTTTCACCACCCCGGAGGCGCCGAGACGTTTACAGGCGGCATCGTTGACTTTCGCCGAGTCGCCGACGGTCAGACGCAGACGGGTGATACAAGCATCAATGGCTTTCAGGTTATCGGTACCGCCTACGGCTGCGATGTAGTTGGTCGCCAGCTGAGTCAGACCTTCTTCGGTGTTGCTGTTAGCTTCTTCAGTCACGACGTCGTCGGTTTTATCTTCACGACCCGGCGTTTTCAGGTTGAACATGCGGATAACCGCGCTGAACAACAGGAAGTAAACGAAGAAGAACACCACGCCCATCACCAGCAGCATCCAGACGTTTTTGCTGGCTGCCGGCAGGCTATACATCAACACGTAGTCGATAGCGCCCGCGGAGAAGGAGAAGCCCGCGTGGATACCCAGCGCCGTTGCGATGAACAGGCTGATACCGGTCAGGATAGCGTGCAGGAGGTACAGCAATGGCGCCAGGAACATGAACAGGAATTCCAGCGGCTCGGTCACACCGGTCAGGAACGCGGTGATGGCCACGGACAGCAGCATACCGCCGACCATCGGACGACGATCTTTCGGCGCAGCCATGTACATTGCCAGCGCAGCGCCCGGCAGACCGAACATCATGATCGGGAAGAAGCCGGACATGAACATCCCCGCGGTGCCGTCACCGGCATAGAAGCGGTTGATGTCGCCGTGGAAGACCGCACCCGCGGCGTTGGTGAACTCGCCAATCTGGAACCAGGCGATGGTGTTCAGCACCTGATGCAGACCGGTTGGGATCAGCAGACGGTTAATGAAACCGAAGATACCGGAACCCAGCGCGCCCGCAGACACGATCCATTCACCGCCCGCATGAATAGCGTGCTGCACCGGCGGCCAGACATAGCCGAAGATGGCAGCCAGCACCAGACAGAAGAAGCCGGTAGCGATCGGTACGAAGCGTTTGCCGCCGAAGAAGCTCAGGAAGTCTGGCAGTTTAATGCCGGCCCAGCGGTTATAAACAGCACCCGCGACCAGACCGGTAATGATACCCGCCAGCACACCCATGTTAATTTCCGGGTTGATGGTAACCATCGCTTTGGTCATCACGAAATAACCTACCGCGCCGGCCAGCGCCGCAGAACCCGCGTTATCTTTGGACCAGCTTGATGCCACGCCGATGGCGAAGATCAACGCTAAGTTGTCAAAGATTGCCCCACCCGCTTGCGCGATGAAGGGTACGTTCAGCAGATCCGGTTGCCCGAATCGCAGCAGCAATGCCGCGACCGGCAGCACTGCGATAGGGAGCTGTAATGCCCTACCCAGCCGCTGAAAGAAACCTAAAATATTCATCTTATTCCCCCTATGAGACCCCGATGAGGCTCATTTCAAAGCCACTTTTTTATTGTGTAACAAGGTCGGATTTATCACTTACCGGCAAAGTGTGTGAAAAATTAATTCGTATCGCAAATTAAACGGGTATTTTTTGTGACTATAATCACCAAATATCGTATTCACCCCTCCCTTTGACTGGCTAACATCGAAAACTTATTTTATCATTCAAAAAATCAACACGGATTGACCCCGGTCGGCGCAGTTGCTGCAATACTCTTCATAGTATGCTGGCGCCAATCCGCCAGGTTCTAATTTAACTATAGAGGTGAAGAATGAGACTGATCCCCCTGGTAACAGCTGAACAAGTAGGTAAATGGGCTGCCCGTCATATCGTTAACCGCATTAACGCGTTCAAACCGACCGCGGACCGTCCGTTCGTACTGGGTCTGCCTACCGGTGGTACGCCTCTTACCGCTTACAAAGCGCTGGTTGAAATGCATAAAGCAGGCCAGGTTAGCTTCAAGCACGTTGTTACCTTCAACATGGATGAGTATGTCGGCCTGCCGAAAGAGCATCCGGAAAGCTATCATAGCTTCATGCACCGCAATTTCTTTGACCATGTTGATATTCCAGCTGAAAATATCAACCTGCTGAATGGTAATGCGCCAGATATCGATGCAGAATGCCGTCGTTATGAAGAAAAAATCCGCTCCTACGGTAAAATCCACCTGTTTATGGGCGGCGTAGGTAACGATGGTCATATCGCGTTTAACGAACCGGCCTCTTCTCTGGCGTCCCGTACCCGTATTAAAACCCTGACCCATGACACCCGCGTGGCCAACTCCCGCTTCTTCGACGGCGATGTGGATCTGGTGCCGAAATATGCGCTGACCGTGGGCGTGGGTACCCTGCTGGATGCAGAAGAAGTGATGATTCTGGTACTGGGCCATCAGAAAGCGCTGGCGCTGCAGGCGGCGGTCGAAGGTAACGTCAACCACATGTGGACCATCACCTGTCTGCAGCTGCATCCGAAAGCGGTTGTGGTCTGCGACGAGCCGTCCACGATGGAACTGAAAGTGAAGACCCTGAAATATTTCAACGAATTAGAAGCTGAAAATATTAAAGGTCTGTAATGTAGTCCGTCCCGCGCCCTGGCGTGGGACCATCTTTTTCTTTGTATGCAACGCCAGAACAATGCGAGTTGAGCTGGTGGGGCGTATATACCGGGGGTCGTAATGTATGCATTAACCCAGGGCCGGGTTTACACCGGTCATGAAATTCTCGATGACCATGCGGTCGTTATCGCCAATGGCCGTATCGAACGTCTCTGTCCGCTGGCTGATTTGCCGTCTGAAATTGAGCAACGCTCGGTCAACGGCGCGATTATTGCCCCCGGTTTCATCGACGTCCAGCTGAACGGCTGCGGCGGCGTGCAATTCAACGATAGTCCGGATGCGGTCACCGTCGAAACGCTGGAAATTATGCAGAAAGCGAATGAGCGTTCCGGCTGCACCAACTTCCTGCCGACGCTGATTACTTCCAGCGATGATCTGATGAAGCAAGGCATCCGCGTCATGCGCGAATACCTGCAAAAACACCCCAACCAGGCGCTGGGTCTGCATCTGGAAGGGCCGTGGCTGAATATCGTCAAGAAAGGCACCCATAACCCGGACTACGTGCGTAAACCGGACGCCGCGCTGGTCGACTTCCTGTGCGACAACGCCGACGTTATCACCAAAGTGACGCTGGCCCCTGAGCGCGTCGAGCCGGAAGTGATCCGTAAACTGGTCGCCGCCGGCATCGTGGTTTCGGCAGGTCACTCTAACGCTACGCTGAAAGAAGCGAAAATCGGTTTCCGCGCCGGTATCACTTTTGCGACACACCTTTATAATGCCATGCCGTACATTACCGGCCGTGAACCAGGTCTGGCCGGCGCCATTTTCGACGAGCCGGATGTCTACTGCGGTATCATCGTTGACGGCATGCACGTCGATTATGCCAACGTGCGTAACGCTAAACGCCTGAAAGGCGATAAACTGTGCCTGGTGACTGACGCCACCGCGCCGGCAGGGGCTAATATTGACCAGTTCATTTTTGCTGGTAAAACAATATACTACCGTAATGGTCTGTGCGTGGATGAAAACGGCACTCTCAGCGGTTCTTCGCTGACCATGATCGAAGGGGTACGTAACCTCGTTGAACATTGCGGCGTAGCGCTGGACGAAGTGCTGCGTATGGCGACGCTCTACCCAGCGCGCGCGATTGGCGTGGACAAGCAGCTCGGCAGCATTGCGCCGGGTATGGTCGCTAACCTGACCGCTTTCAGCCGCGATTATAAAATCATCAAGACCATCGTTAATGGTAACGAGGTCGTCACTGAGTAAGTAAAAGTATGACAGCAGGCGGACAAGCTCAAATTGGTAACGTCGATCTGGTAAAACAGCTGAACAGCGCGGCCGTCTATCGGCTGATTGACCAACATGGTCCCATCTCGCGCATTCAGATAGCGGAACAAAGTCAGCTTGCCCCTGCCAGCGTAACCAAAATTACGCGTCAGCTTATTGAGCGCGGCCTGATCAAAGAAGTCGATCAGCAGGCCTCCACCGGGGGGCGCCGCGCCATCTCTATCATCGCGGAAACCCGCAATTTCAACGCTATCGGCGTGCGGCTTGGCCGCTATGACGCCACCCTGACCCTCTATGATTTAAGCAGTAAGACGCTGGAAGAAGAGCACTTCCCGCTGCCGGAGCGTACCCAGGAAACGCTTGAGCACGCGCTGCTGAATATCATCGCCACCTTTATTGAAAATTGTCAGCGCAAAATCCGCGAGCTCATCGCCATTTCGGTCATTCTGCCGGGGCTGGTCGATCCGGAAAGCGGCGTTATCCGCTATATGCCGCACATTCAGGTAGAGAACTGGGGGCTGGTCGAAGCGCTGGAAAAACGCTTTAACGTCACCTGTTTTGTCGGCCACGATATCCGCAGCCTGGCGTTGGCCGAGCACTATTTTGGCGCAAGCCAGGATTGCGAGGACTCTATTCTGGTGCGCGTACACCGCGGTACCGGCGCGGGCATTATTTCCAACGGGCGCATTTTTATCGGCCGTAACGGTAACGTCGGCGAAATTGGCCATATCCAGGTTGACCCATTAGGCGAACGCTGTCACTGCGGCAACTTCGGCTGTCTGGAAACCGTCGCCGCGAACGCCGCTATTGAGCACCGCGTCCGCCATCTGCTTGAGCAGGGCTATCAAAGCCGCATCACGCTTGATGACTGCAATATCAAAACTATCTGCAAAGCGGCAAATAAAGGCGATGCGCTGGCCTGTGAAGTGGTCGAATACGTTGGCCGTCATCTGGGCAAAACCATCGCCATCGCCATCAACCTGTTTAATCCACAAAAAGTGGTGATTGCCGGTGAAATCGTCGAGGCGGAAAAGGTGCTGCTGCCGGCCATCGAAAGCTGTATCAACGGCCAGGCGTTGAAAGCGTTTCGCCACAATCTGCCGGTGGTACGCTCGACGCTCGATCACCGCTCCGCCATCGGCGCCTTTGCGCTGGTCAAACGCGCGATGCTCAATGGCATCCTGCTACAGCATTTGCTGGAAAGTTAATCCAGCTTTATAGTTTCGCCTTTCGTTAATGATGTTGGACTGTCCATGACCATTCAAAACGTAATTTGTGATATCGACGGCGTGCTGATGCACGATAACGTGGCTGTTCCCGGCGCCGCTGAATTTATCAAACGCATCCTGGAAAAAGGCATGCCGCTGGTGATGCTGACCAACTATCCTTCGCAAACCGGGCAGGACCTGGCCAACCGCTTCGCCACCGCCGGTATCGAAGTGCCGGATACCGCGTTCTACACCTCCGCCATGGCCACCGCCGATTTCCTGCGTCGCCAGGAAGGTAAAAAAGCCTATGTGGTTGGCGAAGGCGCGCTCATCCACGAACTGTATAAGGCCGGCTTCACCATCACCGACGTTAACCCTGATTTCGTCATCGTTGGCGAGACCCGCTCCTTTAACTGGGAAATGATGCATAAAGCGGCTTTCTTTGTCGCCAACGGCGCGCGTTTCATCGCCACCAACCCGGATACTCACGGCCGTGGCTACTACCCTGCTTGCGGCGCACTCTGTGCGGGAATCGAAAAAATCTCCGGCCGTAAACCGTTTTATGTCGGTAAGCCGAGCCCGTGGATTATCCGTTCCGCGCTTAACAAAATGCAGGCCCACTCCGAGCAAACGGTGATCGTCGGCGATAACCTGCGTACCGATATCCTCGCCGGCTTCCAGGCGGGCCTTGAGACCATTCTGGTGCTCTCCGGAGTCTCCACGCTGGACGATATCGACAGCATGCCGTTCCGCCCGTCGTGGATTTATCCGTCGGTCGCCGAAATCGACGTTTTTTGAGCCGAAACCACGTCCCTGGACGTGGTTTTTTATTTTTGGTGCCGCCAAAAATAGATTCATCTAATGAAAATGGCTTATCGCTAAACAATCATCAATAAAGCCGAGATAAACATACTCATTTTTCAACATCCGGCAATCAGCATTGCACTTTTTACTTTTCTGCCGGTAAATCTCTTGCGCCCCACTCTCCTTTACGGCATTTTCTTTAACACGCACTAAGACCTTGCAAGAGACGAGGTCTGCATAACATCACTACACGACAGGGTAACGGAGAAGGCTATGTGTTCTATTTTTGGCGTACTGGATA
Source organism: Klebsiella sp. CN_Kp104 (assembly GCF_040064515.1). Lineage (NCBI taxonomy): Bacteria > Pseudomonadati > Pseudomonadota > Gammaproteobacteria > Enterobacterales > Enterobacteriaceae > Klebsiella > Klebsiella sp. CN_Kp104. The sequence continues at coordinate 60,678 of NZ_JBEAII010000034.1, forward strand.
TTAAAACTGACGCAGGCGAACTGCGTAAAAAGGCACTGGAACTTTCCCGCCTGATGCGCCACCGCGGACCGGACTGGTCCGGCGTTTATGCCAGCGATAAAGCGATTCTCGCCCACGAACGTCTGTCGATCGTCGACGTCAACGCCGGCGCCCAGCCGCTCTATAACCAACAAAAAACCCATGCGCTGGCGGTCAACGGTGAAATCTACAACCACCAGGCGCTGCGCGCCGAATATGGCGATCGCTACCAGTTCCAGACCGGTTCCGACTGTGAAGTGATCCTCGCGCTGTACCAGGAAAAAGGGCCTGAGTTCCTCGATGAACTGCAGGGGATGTTTGCCTTCGCGCTGTATGACAGCGAGAAAGACGCTTATCTGATTGGCCGCGACCATATCGGTATTATTCCGCTGTATATGGGCCACGACGAGCACGGCAACTTCTACGTCGCCTCTGAAATGAAAGCGCTGGTGCCGGTCTGCCGCACGATTAAAGAGTTCCCTGCGGGTAGCTACCTGTGGAGCCAGGATGGCGAAATTCGCCAGTACTATCAGCGCGACTGGTTCGACTACGACGCGGTAAAAGACAACGTCACGGATAAAAACGAACTGCGTCAGGCGCTGGAAGAGTCGGTGAAGAGCCACCTGATGTCCGACGTACCTTACGGCGTGCTGCTCTCCGGCGGCCTGGACTCGTCGGTGATTTCGGCCATTACCAAAAAATACGCCGCCCGCCGCGTTGAAGATCAGGAGCGCAGCGAAGCCTGGTGGCCGCAACTGCATTCATTCGCGGTCGGCCTCGAAGGCTCCCCTGACCTGAAAGCGGCGCAGGAAGTCGCAAACCACCTCGGCACCGTGCATCACGAAATTCACTTTACGGTGCAGGAAGGGTTGGATGCGATCCGCGACGTTATCTATCACATCGAAACGTATGACGTGACCACCATTCGCGCCTCGACGCCGATGTACCTGATGTCGCGTAAAATTAAAGCCATGGGCATTAAAATGGTGCTCTCTGGCGAAGGTTCCGATGAAGTATTCGGCGGGTATCTCTACTTCCACAAAGCCCCGAACGCTAAAGAACTGCATGAAGAAACGGTGCGTAAACTGCAGGCGCTGCACATGTTTGACTGCGCCCGCGCTAACAAAGCGATGTCCGCCTGGGGGGTAGAGGCCCGTGTACCGTTCCTCGATAAGAAATTCCTCGATGTGGCGATGCGCATCAACCCGCAGGATAAAATGTGCGGCAAGGGCAAAATGGAAAAACATATTTTGCGCGAATGCTTTGAGTCCTATCTGCCAGCCAGCGTCGCCTGGCGCCAGAAAGAGCAGTTCTCCGACGGCGTGGGCTATAGCTGGATTGATACGCTGAAAGAAGTGGCGGCAAAACAGATTAGCGACCAGCAGCTGGAGACGGCAAGCTTCCGCTTCCCGTACAACACGCCGACCTCTAAAGAAGGTTATCTGTACCGCGAAATCTTCGAAGAGCTGTTCCCGCTGCCCAGCGCGGCGGAATGCGTACCCGGCGGCCCGTCCGTTGCCTGCTCTTCAGCGAAAGCCATCGAGTGGGATGAAGCGTTCAAAACCATGAACGATCCATCAGGACGCGCGGTCGGCGTCCACCAGTCAGCTTATAAATAAGCAATCAACACGCATAGCGGACCCTACGGGGTCCGTTTTTTTTATGCCAAAATTGGCAAATAAAAACGATAAATAATCAATTCTTGCCGATTATTGCAGCATGCTGTTCGCAACCTAACCAAACAGTCACATTACGACGATTTTCCTTGAAAAAGTGGTTGACGCTCGCAGGCCCAATACGCATAATGCGCCCCGCAACGCCGATAAGGTAACGCGAAAAAAAGATGGCTACGTAGCTCAGCTGGTTAGAGCACATCACTCATAATGATGGGGTCACAGG